>CATDDF010000028.1 GCA_949498175.1 Alphaproteobacteria bacterium
CGACGCAGCCGCGCAAGCTGCTGTTGCACAGGCGCGAATTGAACAAGCTGATGGCGGCGGTGCAGCGCGACGGCATGACCATTGTGCCGCTCAAGCTGTATTTCAATGAATACGGCAAAGCCAAGCTGCTGCTCGGTCTGGCGCGCGGTCGCAAAAAAGGCGATAAGCGCGAGGTCGAGAAAAAACGCGATTGGCAGCGGCAAAAGGCGAGACTGTTAAGATAGCCGCGCCCTAATATCCGCAAACACATTTTCAAACATTTCTTCCGTCAGGCGGCCCGTATTGGTGTTGTAGCGCGAGCAGTGATAGCTTGAGACCAGCGTGAAATCGGGCAGTTGATAGGCGGTGGCGTGGCCGAAGGGCGCATCTTTCAGCTTTACGCCCGTTGCGCGCAGCACGCTGTCATGCGAAATTTTGCCGAGCGACAGCACTATTTTCAGCTTCGGCAGACCGGCCAGCCGCGCCGCCAAAAACGGGCGGCAATTATTGATTTCCGCGCCGACCGGCTTGTTTTGCGGCGGCACACAGCGCACCGCATTGGTAATCATGCAGTTTCTGAGCCGCAGCCCGTCATCAATGTGCTTATCGTAAACCCCTTCGGAAAAGCCGAATTTCGCCAAAGTCTGATACAGCAAATCGCCGGCCCAGTCGCCGGTGAAGGGGCGGCCGGTGCGATTGGCGCCGGTCACGCCGGGGGCGAGGCCGACAATCAGCAATTCCGCTTGCGGGTCGCCAAAGCACGGCACGGGGGCGTTGAACCAGCCCGGCTCGGCGGCGCGGTTGTCATCGCGATAGGCGGCGAGGCGCGGGCATATTCGGCAGTCTGCTTCAGGCAAGGGGGAAGGAAGAGCGCTCATGCGCGCATCATAGGCGGTTTGCCCCCATTCACAAACTCTTGTAGTTAGAGCGCATGATTTATCTCGCTTTGGGCAGCAATTTGGCCGGTGATTTTGCCAATTCGGCGCAGCTTATCGGCGCGGCGATTGATAATGTGCCGCTATGCGGGGCGCATGTGGTGGCGCGCGCGCCGCTTTATCGCTCGACCGCCGTGGGGCCGAAGGTGAACGGGCAAGCGCAGGGCGATTACATAAATACGGTGGTGGCGGTGCGCAGCGTCTTGCCGCCGCTTGGCCTGTTGCGCCGCTTGCACGCGCTGGAGGCGGCTTTCGGGCGCGAGCGGCGTGTCAAATGGGGGCCGCGCACGCTGGATATTGATATTTTGAGTTATCACGCTTTGGTGCAGCACGGCTTGGCGCAAATTCCGCATCCGAGGCTGGCAGCACGCGCCTTTGTTTTATATCCGCTGCGCGACATCGCCCCCGGCTGGCGACACCCGATAAGTGGGGCCGGGGTGAACGCGCTTATCAACGGTCTTTCGGCGGGTGAGCGAAGAAGTTTGTCGAAACTCTAATCGTTGAGTGCCCAGCACTGCTATCGCGGGATTTGCTTAATTCCCCTTCCAATATAACAATTTACTTGCGGTAAAAGCACCCGCCAGCTTGCTGGCGTTGGTGCGCCTTCCGCCAGCGACAGACGCGAAGCGTCTGGAGTCGGATATGCTTAATTCGCTTGAATATTTAACATTTTCCTTGCGATAATGGCTCATGCGGCCTAAATACAGTCGCATAACCAGACATTAGGAGTGCCGCATGGCCCGAGTGACCGTAGAAGACTGCGTAGACAAGGTAACAAACCGCTTTGAGCTGGTGCTTTTGGCATCGCATCGCGCGCGCGGCATGTCGGCCGGCGCCGAGTTGCTGGTCGAGCGCGACAATGACAAAAACCCCGTCGTCGCGCTGCGCGAAATTGCCGATAAAAAGCTGGTGCCCGCCGATATTCGTGAAGATTTGGTCGGCTCTTTGCAAAAGCAGGTTGATGTGGACGAGCCGGAAGAAGACATTATCGCCATGCCGCTGGCCGCGCCCACGCCGGAAGGCGAAGGCGTAGAAGCCGCCGCCGATGCGGAAATGGTGGAAATGACCGAAGACGATATTCTCGCCGCGCTGCAGTCGCTGGAAAACGCCGGACCGAAAGACCGGGGTGATGGTCGCGACGACTAGGCCGACACATATCCTTTCCGCCCCACGCGCAGGGGGGCTTTTGCCATGATGCGCCAATATGAACTTGTAGATCGCGTCATCTCCTATGAGCCGCGCGCCAATGAGGAGTTGCTTAACCGCGCCTATGTGTATGCCACGCAAAAACATGGCGACCAGAAGCGCGCCTCGGGCGACCCGTATTATTCGCATCCGGTAGAAGTGGCCGGCATTCTCACCGATTTGCGCCTCGATACGGCCAGCATCGCCACCGCGCTTTTGCACGATACGATTGAAGACACGGACGCGACTTTTGGCGAGATTGAGAAAATCTTCGGTCGCGAAATTGCCGATATGGTCAATGGCGTGACGAAAATGTCATTGCTCGAATTGTCTTCCGCCGATATGGCGCAGGCCGAAAACTTCCGCAAGCTGCTGCTGGCCACGGCCAGCGATGTGCGCATTCTTTTGGTCAAGCTGGCCGACCGTCTGCACAATATGCGCACGCTGCATTTCATTTCCTCCGACAAAAAGCGCAAACGCATCGCGCAAGAAACGCTGGATATTTATGCGCCTTTGGCCGGTCGCGTCGGCATGCAGAACTTCCGTGAAGAGCTGGAAGACCTCGCCTTTGCCGAAGTCAATAAAGAGGGGCGCGACCTGATTGTCGAGCGGCTCGACGAATTGAAGCAAGATAGCGGCGATATGCTGGAAGCCATCGCCTATGAGTTTTCCGCGCTACTGGGCGAGAACGGCATCAAAGCCCATGTGCATGGGCGGCAAAAGCGGCCGTTTTCGATTTGGCGCAAAATGCAGAACAAGTCGATTTCGCTGGAGCAGCTGTCTGACGTGTTCGGCTATCGCGTTGTCGTGGCCGATGAAGCGGCGTGTTATCAGGCGCTCGGCGTGCTGCACCGCAATTTCCGCTATGTGCCCGGGCGCTATAAGGATTACATCTCAACGCCCAAGCTGAACGGCTATCAATCTTTGCACACCACGGTTATCGGCCCCAATCAGCAGCGTGTCGAAGTGCAAATCCGCACCGAGCAAATGCATGATATTGCCGAACGCGGCGTGGCCGCGCATTGGACCTATAAGGACAGCAAGGCAGACTGCCCCGACACTGCCAAAATCGAGCCGTTTACCTGGCTGCAAGATATGGTTGACCAGCTGAAAAACGGCGGCTCGGCGGAAGAGTTTTTGGAGAACACCAAGCTTGAATTGTTCAATGACCAAGTGTTCTGCTTCACCCCAAAGGGGCGCCTGATCGCTATGCCGCGCGGCGCGACAGCACTGGATTTCGCCTATGCCGTGCATACCGAGATCGGCAATAGCTGTATCGGTGTGCGCATTAACGGCCTCAAGCTGCCGTTCCGCACTTTGCTGAAAAACGGCGATGAGATTGAAATCATCCGCGGTGATGAGCAATTGCCGAGCGAAAATTGGCTCAATCATGTGCATACGGGCAAGGCGCGCGCCGCCATTCGCCATGCTTTGCGCGAGCGCGAAGCAGCGGACTTCATAAAATTGGGCGCGCAAATGATTGATAATCTGTTTGCCGCTGAAGCGGTTGATAGCTCGGCCAGCGTGCTCGACCGCGCGCTTGGCGTCTTGTCTTTCGACAGCATGGATGCGCTTTATGAGGCGGTCGGGCGCGGCACGATTTCTGCCGCCGACGTGCTGCTGGCCACCATGCCGAAAAAGGCTTTGCGCAAGCGCGACCGGTTTGCCGGTGCCATGCGCGGTCTCATCGGACGCCCCGGCAAGGTGGGTCAGCAAGGCGCTGCCATGATACCTGTCAATGGCGCGCTCTATGGCACGGTTGTTAATGTGGCGGAAAATTTCTTCCCGCTACCCGGGGATGATATTGTCGGCATTGTGACGCCGGGACAGGGTGTGGTTGTCTATCCGTCCAATGCGCGCGAATTGGCAGCCTTCGAAGACAGCCGCGAGCGCTGGGTGCCGATGGAATGGGATGAGGAAAACGAGCAATTATTCGCCAGCCGTGTCCATCTGACGGCGGTCAATCGCACAGGATCTCTTAGCGTCATCACGCAAACTATTGCAGATTTTGATGCCAATATAACGAATCTGTCGTTAATTCATCTCAACGAAGATTTCTGCGACCTGACGGTGGATGTGCAAGTGCGCGATAAAGAGCATATGGAACAATTGGTCAATGCGCTGAAAGGCAGCCGCGTTATCAGCGAGGCCAAGCGGGTAATATTTGGCGGGGCGACCGAGAAATAATATGACGCCGGACCAAGTGCTTGATGAATTCCGCGCTGCTGAGGCCCTGCTTGAAGGGCATTTTATTTTATCTTCCGGCCTTCACAGCCGCACTTATTTGCAATGTGCGCGCGTATTGATGGATACAAGTCGCGCTGCGCGCCTTGCTGAGACGCTGGCTGCAAAAATCACGGACAATGCCGGTGGGACGATTGATTGCGTGGTCGCACCGGCCATGGGTGGCTTGATCATCGGTCATGAAGTGGCGCGCGCGTTAAGTGTCGATTCAATGTTTCTTGAACGCGTCGATGGTGAGTTCACTTTACGCCGCGGCTTTCACCTGTCTGAAGGCGCCAATGTGGTGATGATTGAAGACATCGTCACCACCGGCCTGTCATCGCGCGAGGCGATTGCCGCCATTGGTGCGCATGGCGGCCATGTGGTCGGCGCCGGTTGCTTGATAGACCGCTCCGGCGGCACGGCAGATATTGGCGTGACACTGGCTAGCTTGGCCAGTATTACGGTTGAGACTTTTGACGCCGATAATGTGCCCGCCGATTTGGCAGATGTTCCGGCTATCAAGCCGGGCAGTCGCGGCCTCAAATAGGCGCGCCCATGTTTAAGCGTCGCAACCCTCAAACTTTTTTTGAGCGTCTTCGTCAGTTCTTCTGGCCGCGTGAGGGCTGGGCACGGGCAACCAAATATTTATGGCAGCGCACGGTGCGTTTGTCCGGCACGCCGCACTCCATTGCTTTGGGCTTGGCGATCGGAGCTTTTGCTTCAGCCAATCCGATTTTGGGAACACATATTATTTGGTGCGCCATCATCATATATTTCATAGGCGGCAATTTTATCGCAGCTGTGCTCGGCACATGGGTCGGCAATCCGGCCAGCTTTCCCTTTATTTGGCTGGCTACTTTCAATGGCGGTAATTTTTTACTCGGGCGCAATGCCGATGATAGGGAGTTGCCGCAATTATCGATTGAGCTTCTGATCGACGCGCCTATGGGAGCCTTATTGCCGGTCATTGGCCCGATGATGGTCGGGTGGATACCGGTAGGTCTGATTATGGGGCTGATTGTTTATTATCCAAGCCTTTGGTCGATTGAAGCCTATCAAAAACAACGGCAAGAGCGGATTGAGAGAAAACGCAGTGCAGCCGAAGAAAATGATGCTAAATAAGGCTGATGGCAGAGAGTGATAAATTAAGACTGGGCGTCAATATTGACCATGTGGCGACCATTCGGAATGCGCGCGGCGGTGGTTTGCCTGACCCTGTGCGTGCCGCTGAGCTCGCCGCGCGGGCCGGCGCGGACGGCATTACCGCGCATTTGCGCGAAGATCGTCGCCATATCGGTGATGAGGATATTGCCCGATTGGCCGGTGGTATCGGTCTGCCGCTCAATCTCGAAATGGCAGCAACCGAAGAAATGTTGCAAATCGCGCTGCGTCATAAGCCAAATGCGTGCTGCATTGTGCCGGAAAAGCGCCAAGAGGTGACGACCGAGGGAGGGCTTGATGTGGTTGCCAATGACAATAAGCTGCCGAGCATTATCGACCCGCTGAAACAGGCCGGTATTCGCGTTTCGCTTTTCATTGACGCCGACGAAGCGCAAATCAGAGCCTCAGCCAAGCTGGGTGCCGATATTGTTGAGTTGCACACCGGCACCTATTGCCACGCTCATCATGACGGCGACAGCGAAGCTTTTTATGCGGAGCTGGAAAAGCTGACCGCGGGGGCGGTGCTGGCCGATGAGTTGGGTTTGGAAGTGCATGCCGGTCATGGACTGTGCTTTGAGACAGTCAAGCCCATAGCGGCCATTCCGCAAGTGGTGGAATTGAATATCGGGCATTTTCTCATTGGTGAGGCGATTTTCGTCGGCCTAGATGAAGCCATTGGTGAAATGAGCCGCCTTATGGCTGAGGCGCGCGGCGGTGCGACTTCATGATTTTAGGCATTGGCAATGACATTATCGATATTCGCCGCATCGAGCATTCGCTTGAGCGCTTCGGTGACCGATTTGTGCAGCGCTTGTTTACCGAAACCGAGCAAAAACGTTCTGAACGCCGCAAGCTGCGCGCTGCCTCTTATGCCAAGCGGTTTGCCGCTAAAGAAGCGTGTTCGAAAGCGCTCGGCACAGGGCTGCGGCAAGGCGTATTTTGGCGCGACATGGGCGTCACCAATTTGCCGTCGGGCAAACCGACCATGACGCTGACCAATGGTGCGCTGGCGCGATTGGAGAAAATCACACCTGCGGGCATGCGCCCGCAAATCGACCTGACCATTACGGATGATTTTCCGACCGCCCAAGCGATTGTCATTATCTCCGCCGTGCCGCAAGGGAGCGATAGCTAAATGTCGGAAGAGGCAACAAAGCAGACCGCTGCGCCGGAAAAGCAAGGTGACACTTGGCAGGATAATCTGCGCATATTCGTCATTGCGGCGCTCATTGCCATTGTCATTCGCTCGTTCTTTTTTCAGCCATTCAATATCCCGTCCAGTTCCATGAAACCGACCTTATTGATTGGCGATTTTCTGTTTGTCAGCAAGTTCAGCTATGGCTATTCCAAGCATAGTTTCCCGTTCAGCCCGCCTTTATTTAGCGGCCGCACCTCTGAGCGCGGGCCGAAGCGCGGCGATGTCGTGGTGTTCAAATTGCCGTCGGACGGGCGCACCGATTTCATTAAACGGGTGATCGGTTTGCCGGGCGACACCATACAAATGAAAAATGGCGTGGTATGGCTCAATGGTGCGCCGTTAGCGCGCGAGCGACTGACTGATTTCCAAGAATTGCGCCGCAATGCGCCACCTTTGGAAATCCGTCGTTTCCGCGAGACCCTGCCCAATGGCCGCTCTTATGTGACGCTCGACCAAGCTGATGCCAGTCCGGCCGACAATACCGGCGTGTATGAAGTGCCTCAGGGGCATTATTTCATGATGGGTGATAATCGCGATAATTCGACCGATAGTCGGTTTGTCCGCTATGTCGGCTTTGTGCCGCATGACAATTTGGTTGGGCCGGCGCAAATTTTGTTTTTCTCTTTTGATGACCGCACGCGTTTTTGGGAAGTCTGGCGCTGGCCGATTTCCATTCGCCTGTCGCGTCTTTTCAATTGGGTGCGGTAATGGCCTCGCTGGATGCGTTGCAAAAAACCCTCGGCCATTCATTTGCCGATGAAGCGTTGCTGCAACGCGCATTGCGTCATGCCAGCCTCAATATTGATGATGACAATGAAGCGCTTGAATTTATCGGCGACCGCGTGCTGGGTTTGGCGATGGCGCAAATTTTGATGACGCGCTATGCCTCTGAGCCGGAAGGTGCATTGTCACGTCGCCTCAGTCAGCTGGTCAGCGGTAAAAGCTGCGCCAAGATTGCCAAGCTTTGGGATTTGGGCGCTTATATCAGAACCGATAGCGGCATTCAAAGCCGTCGGAAAATCCCGAATGCCGTATTGGCTGATGGTTGTGAAGCCGTTTTGGGCGCGGTGTTTCTCGATGCGGGTTATGAGGTGGCGCAAAAACTGGTGGCCACTCATTGGGCGGAATTATTGCAAATGCAGGGCGATGTGCCGATTGACAGCAAAACCGCGCTGCAAGAATTCATCGCCAAGCACAGCCAAGATTTTCCGACTTATGAGATTGTTGAACAAAGCGGCGCTGCTCATGCGCCACATTTCACCGTTTCGGTCTCATCGACGCTCGGCGCAGCGGAAGGCGAGGGGCATTCGCGCAAAGCAGCCGAGCAGGCAGCAGCGCAAAACTTGCTGACGCAATTGCAAGAAGGGCGAAACGCATGAGCCGAAAATGCGGATTTGTGGCAATTATCGGCCCGCCAAATGCCGGTAAATCAACCCTTTCAAACGCACTGGTCGGGCAGAAAGTTGCCATTGTCACGCAAAAGGCGCAAACCACACGCATGCGTCTGCGCGCTGTCGTCATGCATCAAGAGGCGCAGATTATTCTTGTCGACACGCCCGGTATTTTTGCCGCCAAGCAACGATTTGACCGCGCTATGGTCAATGAAGCTTGGATGGGGGTTGAAGACGCCGATGAAGTGCTGGTGGTGCTCGATGCGGCGCGCGCCGACACGCCGGAGATTGACCTGATGCTGGAAGGCCTGGCGGCAAGTAAAAAGCAAGCTTCGCTGGTCATCAATAAAATTGATACGGTGCGCAATGACAGCTTGCTTGCGCTGGTTGCCAAACTGAATGAACGGGTAGCATTTAAAGATACTTTTCTTATCTCCGCCTTATCCGGCGATGGGCTGGAGCGATTGAAGGACGCGCTGGCGGACGTCATGCCGGAAGGCCCCTGGCTTTACCCGGAAGACCAAGCGGCGGATATTCCATCATTGCTTTTGGCATCAGAAGTAATGCGCGAAAAATTATTCTTGCGGCTGCATCAAGAATTACCCTATGCACTCACCGTCGAAACGGAAAAATGGGAAGCCAAAAAAGACGGCTCAGTGCGCATTGAGCAAATCATCTATGTGCAGCGCGACGGGCAAAAAGCCATTGTGTTGGGCAAGGGTGGTCAAACAATGAAGGAAATCGGGGCGCAGGCGCGCGCCGAACTGGAAGAGATGTTCGAGCGGCGCGTGCATTTATTCACTTTCGTGAAAGTGCGAAAGAACTGGCAGGAAGACCCGGAGCGCTATCGCATGCTCGGTCTCGATTATAAGGTTTAGCCATGCAGTGGGAGGCCGAAGCTCTGGTTCTGGCGGCGCGCCCCCACGGTGAAAGCAGCGCCATTGTTGACGTGTTTTCGCGGGAATATGGGCGCTTTGCGGGTCTTGTGCGCGGCGGCAATAGCCGTCGCCTGCGGCCGATTTTGCAGCCCGGAAATATGGTTGTGGCGACATGGCGCGCGCGGCTTTCAGAGCATTTGGGCACAATGACGGTCGATGCTGGGCGCGCCCATGCTGCTGAAGCTATGGCTGATGCCAAAGCACTGGCCGGATTGAGCGCATTATGCGCGCTCATGCAAATTACGCCGGAGCGCCAAGCCTATCCGCGTCTCTATGATACGCTGATGTTGGTGCTCGGCGCGATGGATGACGAAGCCATGTGGCCGGTCTTGTTGGCGCGCTATGAAATGGCGCTATTGGAGGAAATCGGCTTTGGGCTGGATTTATCGTGCTGCGCTGCCACCGGCGTTGTCGATGAATTGGAATATGTCTCGCCGCGCTCGGGTCGCGCCGTCAGCCGCGCTGCCGCACAGCCCTATCTCGATAAAATGTTCGTGCTGCCGCAATTTTTACTCGACCCGTCAGCCGATGCCGGCGATGACGATGTGCAAAAGGCGATGGAACTGACCGGCCATTTTCTTGAGCGCCGCGTTTATCTGCCCAATGGCATGAAAATGCCGCCGGCGCGCCAGCGTTTGTTGGATATACTGACGCGGTAGCGTGCGAATCGGGTGATAAATCACCCATGAGTGACGTGGAAGATCTGCCACAAGAAGAAGCGGTAAGCTTAAAAGCGGCATTGGAAAGCCGCTATTTGGCCTATGCGCTTTCAACCATCACCAATCGTGCGTTGCCCGATGTGCGCGACGGGTTGAAGCCGGTGCACCGTCGCTTGTTGTATGCGATGCGGCAATTGCGCCTTGACCCCGAGCAGGGCTTCAAAAAATCCGCGCGCGTTGTCGGTGATGTTATCGGTCGTTATCACCCGCATGGTGACCAGGCGGTTTACGATGCCTTGGTGCGACTGGCGCAAGATTTTGCCGTGCGCTATCCGCTGGTTGATGGGCAGGGCAATTTCGGCAATGTCGATGGCGATAATGCCGCTGCCATGCGTTACACGGAAGCGCGCATGACTGAAATTGCGGGTCTGCTGCTGCAAGATATTGACAGCGACACGGTTGATTTTCGCGCCACTTATGACGGCGAAGATGAAGAGCCGATTGTGCTGCCTGCCGCTTTTCCCAATTTATTGGCCAATGGCGCGTCGGGCATTGCCGTTGGCATGGCAACCAGTATTTCGTCGCATAATGTTGATGAATTATGCGCCGCTGCATTGCATTTGTTGAAGGCGCCCAATGCGCGCATTGATACGCTGATGGAGTATGTCAAAGGGCCCGATTTTCCGACCGGCGGTATTTGCGTGGAAAGCCCCGAAGCCTTGCGCGAAGCCTATGCAACGGGGCGCGGTTCCATGCGGGTGCGCGCGCGCTATGAAGTTGAGCAAATGGGGCGCGGCACATGGCAAATTGTCATTACCGAAATTCCCTATCAGGTGCAGAAATCGCGTTTGATTGAGAAAATCGCCGAGCTGATGAATGCGCGGCAATTGCCGATGCTGGACGATATTCGTGATGAAAGCGCGGAAGACATTCGCATTGTCATTGAACCGAAAAGCAAGAACCTCGACCCCGTGCAGCTAATGGCGGTGCTTTACAGGCAGACTGACCTCGAAAGCCGCTTCTCGCTCAATATGAACGTGTTGGACAATGAAGGTGTGCCGCGCGTCATGGGATTGCGCGAAGCGCTCACGCAATGGCTGCAGCACCGCAATCAGGTTTTGGTTCGTAAATCAAAATATCGCCTTGAGAAGATTACCGCTCGGCTGGAAGTGCTGGACGGTTATCTGGTTGCCTATCTCAATCTCGATGAGGTTATTCGCATTATCCGCGAAGAGGACGAGCCGCGCGATGATTTGATGAAGGCTTTTGACCTTTCGCAAGTGCAAGCTGATGCGATTTTGAACATGCGTTTGCGCGCTTTGCGCAAACTTGAAGAAGAGGGTATTCGCGCCGAACACGCAGAGCTGAGCGCCGAGATGAAAGAGTTGAAAGCGCTGTTGAAATCGGAAGCCAAGCAGCAAGCGATTGTTTCTGCCGAATTGAAAGCCTTGCGCAAGCAGTTCGGCCCGAAAACTGAACTTGGCAAGCGGCGCACTGATTTTGAAGAAGTAACCGATGACGAAGCGGTGCCGCTGGAAATATTGGTTGAAAAAGAGCCGGTGACCATTGTGTGTTCGCAAAAAGGCTGGATACGCGCCATGAAGGGACATGCCGAAAACGGCAGCAAGCTGACCTATAAAGATGGCGATAAACGCGAATTTGTGTTGCACGCCATGACCACGGATAAGCTGGTTTTGTTTGTCTCAAACGGGCGCGCCTACACATTAGACGTCGCCAAGCTGCCCGGCGGGCGCGGCCACGGTGACCCGGTGCGTATGATGCTGGATATTGAGCCGAGCGATGAAATTATCGAGATTTTCGTGCATGACCCTGAACGCAAATTGTTGGTCGCCTCGCGCATCGGCAATGGCTTTGTCGTCGCTGAAAGCGAGATGATTGCCAATCGTAAAGCGGGTAAGCAAATTTTGAATGTCAAAGCGCCGGACGAAGCGGCAATTTGTGTGCCTGCTGTGGGTGATAAAATCGCCGTGCTGGGTGAGAACCGCAAATTACTGTGTTTCGCATTGGCCGATGTGCCGGAAATGCCGCGCGGCAAAGGTGTGCGCCTGCAGCGCCATGGCGACGGACATTTGGCAGATGCGCGATGCTATAGCAGCGCGGAAGGTCTTAAAATTTCTGACAAGGCAGGGCGCGAGCGTGTCTTCACTGAGCTTAATGATTGGCAGGGCTTGCGCGCGCAGGCCGGTCGCATTCGGCCCAAAGGTTTCCCGACCGATGGCTTGATGGGGGCGGCATTCCCCAATCGCCTTTAATTGCGCGCCTGTAATTATTCGATAAGGGTGAAGGCGGCTTCGCCCTCATAATTCCAAAATTTTACGCGCAAAGCATAATCACCGGCGCTAAAACGTTGAGTGTCGAGCGGCACTTGGCGGATTTCTTCAATCACATCTTGTTCGGCAATGGCGGCGCGGGTTTGCGTCTCGTCGCAAATCTCCGGTGCGCGCATGGCTTGCACAAAACCACCTTCTTTGGTGGTCACGAAATAACGAAAGATTTTGCATGGTGCATCGGCCGTTAGCGGCACGGTCTCATTGGTATTATTGACGAGGCGCAACACCACGGGTAGAGGCGTAACGTCAAAATTGGTCAGTCTGTGCTCCAGCGGCACGCCGACTTCGAGGCCAATCTCGCCAATGCCGACGCGACCGTCATCGCGCGCCAGAAAGCCCAGCACAGTGATGATGGCAATAGCGGCCAGCGTTGTGACAATCATATTCGGCATTTTCATCGATCAGTCTCCAAACACCAGTTCCGGCAACCATGTCGCCAGTTGTGGGAAATAAGCAAGCAGTGCCAACATAAATAATTGAATGACGACAAATGGAATGGCGCCGCGATAAATCTGTCCGGTGCTGACACTGTCGGGGGCAACCCCGCGCAGATAAAACAACGCAAAGCCGAAAGGCGGGGTCAGAAAGCTGGTTTGCAAATTAATCGCCATCATGACGCCGAGCCAAACCGGATCGACACCCATAGCCAGCAATATCGGCCCGACAATCGGCACGACAACAAAAATAATCTCGATAAAGTCGAGGAAGAAACCAAGCGCAAACATAATCACCATGACCAGCGCAACGGCGGCCCATTTGCCGCCGGGCAAATCTTCCAGCAAGGTTTGAATGGTTTCATCGCCGCCAAGACCGCGAAACACCAGCGAGAACAGCGCCGCGCCAATAAGGATAACGAAAACCATGGATGTGGTATGGGTGGTGGCGCGGACCACATTCCGCAGCACATTATCGGCGCGCGCTGCATTCAGGCTTTTTATCAGCGCCGCCGCCAATGTAGCGCATAGGCCGAGCGCGACGACAATGCCGAGATAATCAAGCATTGCAATTTCATCGCGATTAAGGCGCAAATCCATAAAGCCGGTCATGATAACCAGCCCGATAAGCGCCAAAGCGCCGAACCGCATCAGCCTATGACCTTGCGTCAGCTTTTCACCGGCCAGCAAGACCGTGCCGACTGCGCCAACCGAAGCGGCTTCCGTTGGCGTGGCGATGCCGCCCAAAATCGAGCCAAGCACGGCGATAATCAGTAAAATGGGCGGCAGCAATGCGCGCAGAAGTGCGGGCAAGGCAACACCTTCACCAATGTCGGCGGGCGGTGATTTTTCGGGCTGCGTATAGGCAACGAATAACTGATAAGCAATATAGAAGCCGACCAGAACCAGACCGGGCAGCAGCGAACCGGCGAAAAGTTCACCGACCGACACTGTGTCGGGTGAAAATATACCCTGCTCAAGTTGGGCTTTTTGATAGGCATTGGCAATTACATCACCGAGCAGCACCAGCACTATGCTCGGTGGAATGATTTGTCCCAATGTTCCGGCGGCGGCGATAGAACCCGAAGCGAGCGCCGGGTCGTAGCCGCGTTTTAACATGGTCGGCAGAGATAACAGTCCCATCGTGACTACGGTCGCGCCGACAATGCCGGTAGAGGCGGCCAGCAGCGCGCCGACAATCGAAACGGAAATACCGAGACCGCCGCGCAGTCGCCCGAACAGCAAGCTCATATTCTCCAGCAAGTCTTCGGCAATGCGCGCCCGTTCCAGCATGGTGCCCATAAAGACGAAAAGCGGCACGGCAATCAGCACCTCATTGGTCATGGTGCCGAAAATGCGTTGCGGCAAGGCGAAGAAGAAGCTTGTGTCGAACACATCGGCCCAATGGCCAAGCAGTCCGAATATCAATGCCACACCGGCAAGGGTGAAAGCAACGGGGAAACCGGCCATCAAAAACAGGCAGGCCACGGCAAACATGATGAGGTCAAGTGCTTCAGCCATGCCGCGCCTCTCTCATGGCTTCTGTCAATGTGCGAAGGTTTTTCAAAATGCTCGATATGGCTTGCAGGGCAAGCTGAGCAGCGAACAGCAAAATCACCGTTTTCAAAAGGAAAATGCCTTGAATGCCGCTGGTCTCGCGTGAGCCCTCGCGCACCGACCAAGACATGGAAACATAATCGTAAGAAACATAAGCGATAAGAACGCAGAAGGGCAGAATGAAAAAGGCCGAACCAAGCAGGTTGATAAGCGCTTTGCGCTCCACTGATGCACGCGCATAGAAAATATCGACACGCACATGTTCGTCTTGCAGCAATGTGTAGGCCGCGGCCATCATGAACAAGACGCCATGCATATAGACAATCGCCTCTTGCATCATGATGGAGCCAATGCCGAAAACATAGCGCAGCACAACCACGCTGAATTGCACCAACACCATAAGCAGCGCCAGCCAGGCGGCACTGCGCCCGATGGCGTGATTGACCGTGTCAATTTGTGTAGCCAGTGATTGCAGTTTGTCCATCGCGGCTATGGCTTACACCTGCCGCCGCGCCAGCGTGTAAGGCTCTTCGCTGCGTGCGCCCCATGCCATTGAATTGGCCAGCGAAGCTTTAAAGCTTTCAAAAACTTTTGCCGTAAACGGGTCTTTCGCCGCCGCTTCCGCCAATACTTTGTCAGAGGTTTGCTTCAGCGCCTGCATGATTTCAGGTGAGAAACTGCGCACTTTGACATTGTGTTTTTTCACCAAAGTATCAAGCGCAGAAGCGTTTTTGTAATTATATTCGCTGGTCGTTGAGGCGTTTTCCGCCGCGCATGCATTGCGGATAATTTCTTGTTGGCTTTTGCTCAGAGAGTTCCAGACATCAAGATTGACGCCGGTTGACAGGCCTGCGCCGGGCTCGTGAAAGCCCGGGCAATAATAATATTCCGCCACTTGGTGAAAGCCGAAGGCGAGGTCATTCCACGGGCCGACCCATTCGCTGGCATCAATCGCGCCGCTTTTCATGGATGGAAAAATCTCACCGCCGGGCAGGGCCACAGCCGCTGCACCGAGGCGACGCATCACTTCGCCACCAAGTCCGGGCATGCGAATTTTCAAACCCTTAAAACCATCGAGCGAGGTAATTTCCTTATTGAACCAGCCACCCATTTGCACGCCCGTATTGGCCGATTGAAAAGCGATGACGTTAAACTTGGCTGACAATTCTTCCCATAGCCGGCGCCCGCCGCCGAAATCAATCCACGCGTTCAGTTCTTGCGCGGTCATGCCAAAGGGCACGGCAGTGAAGAAATTGAAGGCGGTCGATTTGCCCTGCCAATAATATTCTGCGCCATTATACATATCGGCCGTGCCGGTTGAGACCGCGTCAAAGCTCTCAAATGCGCCGACCAATTCACCGGCGGCGTAAATTTTAATCTCGATTTGGCCGTCCGTCATGGCGCTGACGCGCTTGGCGATGTTTTCCGGTGCCGTGCCGAGGCCGGGGAAGTTTTTCGGCCATGTGGTGACCATTTTGAGGCGCCGCTTGCCTTGTGCATAGGCCGGTGCGGAAACCGCAGCGGCGGCTGTGCCGGTAGCCAACCCGCCAATCACGGCGCGGCGATCGATTTTCTTGCTCATCAGTCCCTCCCGGGCAACCTATTTCTCGTCGATATAGGGCTGCCAGCCTTCCTCGTCCAAGATTTGCAGCGGTTTGAAGCGCTTTTTGTAACTCATTTTGCCGCAATCTTCGATGAGATAACCGAGATAAACATGCGGCAATTTCATCGTCTGCGCGCGCGCGATCTGGTCGAGAATGATATATGTGCCGAGGCTGTTGGCCGCCATATCGGGGTCAAAAAAGGAATACACCAGAGACAGGCCGTCGCGCATTTCATCAACCAGCAAACAAGCGACCAGCCGCTTATCGCTGTCGCGATATTCAATGAGATTTGTTTTGACCGAAGTTTCTTCAACCATGGAGATATAATCGAGCACGGTCATTTGCGACATGCCGCCATTTTCGTGGCGCGTGTCGAGATATTTGCGCAGCAGGTCATATTGTTCGCGACTGGTATCGGGTGGCAAAACCTCGGCGGTCAATTGGCTGTTGCGATTGATGATTTTCCGCAAATTGCGCGTCGGCTTGAAATCTTCGACAGCAACCCGAACCGAGCGACAGGCCGAGCATTTATCACAAGCCGGACGATAGGCGATGGTCTGACTGCGGCGGAAACCGGCATGGGTGAGATTATTGTTAATCTCATCGGCGCGCTCACCGGCAATATGGGTGAACAGCTTGCGCTCCATCATGCCTTCAATATACGGACACGGCATCGGGTCCGTAATGAAGAAAGAAGGCAGTCTATGTCCGCTCGATTGATTCATAATCTCTATTCTATAGGCCGAAATACCACGGTGCAAAAAGCGAATAAGTTAACCATAAAATAATAACCAGTGGGATACCGGCGCGCATGAAATCGCTGAAGCGAAAATTGCCCGGTGCCATCACCAGCAAATTGGTCTGATAGGCAATCGGCGTGGCAAAGCTGCAGCTGGCTGCAAATATGACGGCCAACACAAAGGCCATCGGGTCCACATTCAGGGCTTCGGCCAGATTGACGGCCAAAGGCGTGAATAATACGGCGGTCGCATTATTGGATAAAAGATTGGTTACAACGGCGCATAGCAAGAAAAATGCCGATAGCACGAGTGCCGGACTGCCGGTATCAAACAGGCCGAGGAAATTGCTGCTGACCAGTGCCGCGCCGCCGGTCACTTCCATTGATTGCGCCATCGCCAAAGCGGCGGCAACGACAAGGAAAATGCGTAAATCAAAACCGCGGCTGGCTTGGCGGACATTGAGCACGCCGCTGGTTACCATGCCGACGGCGCCGGCCAGAGCCGCGAGAACAATCGGGACAAATCCACTGGCGGCGGCCAAAACTGTGGCGGCAAAAATAAGCCGCGCGCGACCGGCTTTTTCAAAGCGCGGCAATTCGCGTGCCGACCATTCCATCAGCAGCGTGTCACGATTGTGGCGCAGCCCTTCAATCGCGCTTTGTTGACCGATAACCAGCAACACATCGCCCGCCTCCAAGCGAATGTCGCTCATTTCATGGCGCAACATACGGCTACGCCTTTGTAGGCCGATAATCAGGCAGTCGGTAGTATGGGTGAATCCGGTCTGGCCAATGGCACGCTGCGCCATGCGTGAACCGGGGGCAACGACCAATTCCGCCAGCATCAAATCTTCGCTACTGTCGCCTTCATTCGGCACAAGCTGCATTAGATGATCGCGCAGCGGATGCTCGTTTTGCGCCAGCGCATCAGCAATTTCTCGTCGTGTGGCGGCAATAAAGAGTTTGTCACCGGCGCGCAGCGTGTGGTCATCAAATGGCGGCAGCATGGTTTGCCCGCCGCTTTCAATCATCTGCAAAGTCATTCCTGATAATGCCGGAAGGAAACCGGCGGCAGTCTCTGCACCAACCAAGCTGTCGCCATAGCGCAAACGCAGTTCGATAATGAATTGGCGGCCACTATCCGTGTCGCTGTCATCGGCATCGGCCTCACGGCTCTTCATAATGCGCGGCATGATAAACAGCACATAAACAGTGCCGACCGCCATTAAAACGAGGCCCGGTAAGGTTTGCTCGAAAAAGCCGATTTTGTGCATGCCAAGCCGTTCAGCCGTATCGGCGACCAGCAAATTGGTTGATGAACCGATAAGCGTCAGCATGCCACCCAATATGGTAATGAAGCTCAACGCCAATAAATAGGGCGAGGCATTGGATGAAGCCCGTCCGGCCATTGCCACCAAGACCGGAATGACCATCAGCACAACCGGCGTATTGTTCAAAAAAGCCGAAGCCACCATCGCCGCTATCAAAACGACGAGAATGGCCAATTCGGGGCTGCGCGCAGAGCGGCGCGAGGCTTGGTCAATAAGCTTTTCAAGCGCCCCTGACTGAAACAAACCCTGCGCCATAACCAGCAATGCCATAATTGTAACCAACGCCGGATTGGCAAACCCGGCCAGCATGTCGCTGCTTGTGATGAGTAGCGTGCCGTCCGCATCTGTCAGCGGCGCGAGGGTGAAGAGCAGCATAAAGCTGAGAATGACCAATAATGAGGTCAATTCCATCGATATACGTTCTCGGGCATAGGCCAGCATGGCCAAGCCGATGACCGCGAAGCCGATCCACATATGCATGTTTAATTCCATAGTGCGGTTATACAGACAAATTTGCCTAATCCCTAGATTTACTGCGCTGCATCAGGCATAAACAGGCGGCATTAGGGCGGTTTTGGAGATTTTTATGGCTGGTTCCACAGATTTGCGTCAGGCGTTCGGTCAATTTGGCACCGGTGTCGCGATTATTGCACTGCGAGATAGTGAAAATCGACCGACCGGATTGACCGTTAATAGCTTTGCTTCTGTCTCTCTCGAGCCGCCGCTGCTGTCTTGGTGTTTGGCCAATGACTCGCAATTATTTGACGAAGTTGCCCGGGCTGGACGCTTCAGCGTTAATGTTCTGGCGGCTGACCAGCTTGACCTGTCAAACCGCATGGCGGGCGCGGGCGACCATGTTTTACAGCCTGATGAGTTTGATGAAGGCACCTATGGCACGCCGCTTGTGCGCGGCGCGTTGGCGCAATTCGATTGCCATATTCATGACCGGGTCGAGCTTGGCGACCATATTATGCTGGTCGGCGGCATTGATGCGACGCGCCATTGTGCGCAAGGGCGTGCGCCGCTTATGTATTTCCGTGGCAAGTATGCCGGAATCGATGTCGAGGCATGTAATGGCTGATGTCGCTTTTATCGGCCTGGGCGTGATGGGCTATCCGATGGCCGGGCATCTCGCGGCAGCCGGTCACCGCGTCACGGTTTATAACCGCACCACCGAAAAGGCCGAGAAATGGATTGCCGAACATGGTGGCAAACTGGCTAAAACCCCCCATGAAGCGGCAATTGGAGCAGGTTTCATCTTCAGCTGTGTCGGCAATGATGATGATTTGCGCGCCGTCGTTTCCGGCGATGAGGGCGTATTAACCGCAATGGATACCGGCGCTGTGCTTATCGACCACACCACCACCTCCGCCGAGGTGGCGCGCGAACTGGCGGCGGCCTGCACAGCGCGAGGCTGCGCCATGCTTGATGCGCCGGTTTCCGGCGGTGAAGCGGGGGCGGTGAACGGAGTGTTGACGGTGATGGTCGGCGGTGAACAGGCCATATATGATCAAGCTGCGCCCCTGATTAATTGTTTTGCGCGGGCGCGGCGGCTCATGGGACCGGCCGGAGCCGGCCAGCTGACCAAAATGGTCAATCAGATTTGTATTGGCGGCCTGGTTCAAGGCTTGGCCGAGGGGCTGCATTTCGCCGAAAATGCAGGTTTGGACGGGCGCGCCGTGATTGATGTGATTTCCAAAGGAGCCGCGCAAAGCTGGCAGATGGAAAATCGCTATGAAACCATGATTGATGATCAGTTTGACTTCGGTTTTGCCGTCGATTGGATGGTCAAAGACCTTACGATATGTCTCGACGAAGCAACACAAAGCGGAATTTCTTTGCCCGTCACGGAGCTTGTAAAAACCTATTATGAAGAGCTTCAAAACATGGGCGGCGGGCGCTGGGACACGTCCAGCCTCATTCGCCGCCTCCGCGCAATAAAGTAAATAAGTTAAATCGAAGTAAATATTTTAAATCAAAGGAAATATAAAAGAATAAACGCATTCTTAACCGGCGCTGCCGATAGTACGAAATATGAGATTGACGATTTTGTACTTGAGTTAGTTGCGTTTCAGTGTGTGTGCATGGTCCCGATAAAGGGCCTTTTCGGCCCGTTTACCCTCCGTCCCCGGCGGTTTGGATGTGGGCTGTATGCCTGAGCCTTGCGCTTGCTTCCTGCGGCGGCGGCGGTGGTGGTGGGGGATCGCCGGATACGACAAGCCCGACAGCGCCGCCTGCGGATACGACCGCCGAAGCCCCCGCCAATGCTCCCGTCACTGATTTGCCTGATGACTGGCCAACCGACCCTCAAATATGGGCAGAACAAAAGGAATTCATCAATCAGCCGGGGTTGGCGACAGTCAAAGCTGAAGAAGCCTATGTCCGGGGTATTACCGGACGCGGACAAGTTATTGGCTTTATCGATACCGGGCTTGATGAAACCCACTCTGAATTTGAAGGTAAAAACATTCGCCTAAACGACCGTTCAGGCGTTGACCTTGCCAAAAATGAACAGCTTTCGCACGGCACGGGCGTGGCTTCGGTCGCTTTGGGCGCGCGTGGCGTGGGCGGCGGCTTGCATGGCGTGGCTTTTGATGCCGATCCGGCCGCTTGGAGCCTAAATCTCGACCGCCTCGGGTCGCTGACCGTCAATGACAATATTCTGGGAAATGCCATACGGGCGCTGGAAAATTCCGGTGCGCGGGTCATCAACCAAAGTTGGGGTTATTCATCGACCTATGATGATGCGGTGGCGGCAGCGCAGCAACGCTTTCTGGAACAGAATTTCGTTCAAACAATTAACCTCATAGAAGGGGGCAACGCTATTCATGTTTGGGCGGCAGGTAATGAGGGCGACGACCACCCCTCCGTCTCATCAATCTGGCCATTATTCTTTCCTGACGCGGCAGGCTATTCGATTACCGTTGCCGCATTGGGGCAAGACGGCCTTATCGGACGACGCAGCAATCGCTGCGGCGTGGCACGTGAATTTTGTCTCGCAGCCCCGGGCGGGGTCGCCGTCGGTGCAAGCGCTTATACATCTTTGGCGCGCGCCGGCGGCGGATATCGCCGGGGATATGGCACCAGCTTTGCCGCACCTTATGTGTCAGGCGCATTAGCACTGATGATGCAGGCCTTCGGTAATCAGCTGAGCCTGCCTGAATATACCGCGCGTTTGCTGGCAAGTGCCAACAAGCAGGGGGTTTACGTCAATCAGGCGATTTACGGTCAGGGCTTGTTGGATATTGAAGCGGCTTTGCTGCCCATCGGTGATTTGAACATTCCGCTGCCCAGCGGCGGTTCGGCGCGCCCCTCTGAAAGCCGGATTGATGGCGGGCTGATACCGAGCGATGTTGTGGACCGCTTGCGCGATGAAGAAATTATTTTGCTTGATCGGCTAAACGCACCGTTCATGACTGACTTGGCGCTATTGCCGCAGGAATATACTGACTTTGATCTGACCTCTTGGCTGACGCATGGCGACAACCGTACCGGCGCATCTACTCATCCGTTTTTGGCACGTTTCGAGCAGACCGATAAGAGCGCAACGTTGGGGAATTTTTGGCAGATTGTGCCGCTCGCCCTCCGACGCTCGGGAGTGCGCCAAGATTTGCCGCCGCTCGGCTCTATCGGCTTTGCGGCGACCGTGCGTCGCCGTCGGACGCGTTTCGGCATTGGCTGGGTCGGCGAGATTGATGGGTTGATGGATACGGTTGGCGATGGCGCGCTGAAATTAGGCCCGTCGCACAGCGTCATGTTCTCGGTCGGTAAGGATTTTAATTGGCATAATGATTTTTCCCTTACAACCAATGCGCATTTCACTTTCAGCAATTTGCAGCCCTTATCGGACAGCCTTATCCGCGGCACGGAGAACGCCATTTCCAGCGCGTTCGATATTGGGGTGGATTATTATGATTTCAATTTACAGCTGAGCCAGCCAATTTATTTCGAGACCGGAGTGCTGAAGCTGTCACGCCCGAATAAACGTCGGGCCGATGGCGCGGTTGTCTTTCAGGCTGACGAATTGCCGTTGCGCTCAGCGCAGCGCCCGGTGCAGTTCAGCCTGACGCGCGATATGCGCTTTGGCCAGATTGGGTTAAAATTGGAGAAGAATTCAGGTGCGCCGCCACAATATGGCTTTGCCTGGAAAGCAAAATTCTAATCGTTCAAAAGCTTGGCGGCGTCGAGAGCGAAATAGCTCAATATGCCGTCGGCGCCGGCGCGTTTGAATGACATCAAGCTTTCCAAAATAATTCGGTCACGATCCAGCCAATCACGCTCAATGGCACCGGCCAACATGGCGTATTCGCCGGACACCTGATAGGCAAAGGTCGGTACACCAAAGCTTTGTTTGCACCGCAAAACAATATCGAGATAGGGCATGCCCGGCTTGACCATCACCATATCGGCACCCTCTTCAATATCGAGGGCGATTTCTTGAAGGGCCTCATCACTATTGGCCGGATCCATTTGATAGGTTTTCTTGTCGCCTTTCAGCCGGTCGCCCGACCCGACCGCATCACGAAACGGGCCATAAAAGGCGGAGGCATATTTGGCACTATAGGCCATAATCAACGTTTCTTTATGGCCGGTGTTTTCAAGCTCATTACGAATGGCACCAATGCGACCATCCATCATGTCGGACGGAGCGATGATATCGCAACCGGCGCTGACCTGGTTGAGCGATTGTCCGACCAGAATCTCGACCGTCTCATCATTTAAAATGGTCTCGCCATCAAGCAGGCCGTCATGGCCGTGCGCCGTATACGGGTCGAGCGCGACGTCGCATAAAATGCCGATTTCCGGCACCGCATCTTTAATGGCACGGGTGGCGCGGCACACCAGATTGTCAGGGTTTAACGCTTCATGCCCATCGTCGGAGCGCGCTGCATCAGGTGTGTTCGGAAACAGGGCGATTACCGGAATACCGAGTGCAGCCGCTTCTTTGGCTGCTTGCACGGCAAGGTCAATGCTCAAACGCTCGACGCCAGGCATGCTGGCGACAGGCTCTTTGGTATTTTCACCCTCAATGATGAAAATCGGCCAGATGAGATCGTTCACCGAAAGTGTGTTTTCGGCGACCAGTCGGCGCGACCAATCAGACCGCCGCAGGCGGCGCAAGCGCGTTGCCGGAAAGGCTCTTGTTGGCATCTGCTCAAAGTCCTTGTCAAATCTGTCATTTACATAGCGTGACTGTAGCCCTTGAGCAATGTTTCCATTATCCTGTCGAATATTCACAGCGCATCATTTGCTTGGGAGGTGGTTATGCTGAATGAAGAGCAAATTGCGATTCAAGATATGGCGCGGGGATTTGCGGCTGAAAAGCTGGCGCCCTTTGCAATGAAATGGGATGAGGAAAAGCATTTTCCTGTCGACACATTGCGGGACATGGCGGCGCTCGGATTTGCGGGCATTTACCTGAAAGACGAGCATGGCGGTTCCGGCTTGTCGCGATTTGACGCTGCTTTGATATTTGAGGCGCTGTCCGGTGGCTGCACATCAACCGCCGCGTTTATGACCATTCACAATATGGCGAGCTGGATGATTGACAGTTTCGGCTCGGCCGAACAACGCGCTAAATATCTGCCGCGCCTTACCTCCATGGAATTGATAGCCAGCTATTGCCTCACCGAACCCGGCTCCGGATCCGATGCCGGCGCCATGCTCAGCCGCGCCGTAAGAGATGGTGACGAATATGTGCTGAACGGCTCAAAGGCCTTTATTTCAGGCAGTGGCGTGTCGGATATTTATGTCGCCATGGTGCGCACCGGTGATGAAGGGGCAAAAGGCATTAGTTGCTTTATTATCGAAAAAGACACGCCCGGTCTCTCCTTCGGAGTCAATGAAAAGAAAATGGGTTGGAACAATCAGCCGACGGCGCAGGTGATTTTTGAGGATTGCCGAGTGCCGGCAGAAAACCGGGTCGGCGAAGAAGGCGAGGGCTTCAAATTCGCCATGATGGGGCTGGATGGCGGCCGCTTGAACATTGCCGCCTGTTCGCTTGGCACGGCGCAACGTGCTTTCGATATGGCGTTGGACTACGCCAAAACCCGCGCGCAATTTGGGCAACCCATCGCTGAGTTTCAAGCCATTCAATTTAAGCTGGCAGACATGGCGACTGATTTGGAAGCGGCGCGGTTGATGCTCTATGAGGCAGCCAAGACGCTGGATGAAGGCAAGCCGGAAAAGACACGCAAATCGGCAATGGCAAAACGCTTTGTCACCGATACTTGTTTCAATGTTGCCAATGAGGCGCTGCAAATTCATGGCGGTTATGGCTATTTACAGGATTATGAAGTCGAGCGCATGGTGCGCGACCTTCGGGTGCATCAAATTCTCGAAGGCACGAATGAAATCATGCGGATGATTATTGCGCGGGACTTACTGAAATAATGGCGCAAGAAGTATTGTTCGAGATTGTCGGAAAATCCGGCGTCATTACGCTCAATCGCCCTGAAGCATTAAACGCGCTCACCTTAAATATGGTGCGGTTGATGAAGCCGGTGCTGGCTGAGTGGGCGGAGCATGAAGCGGTCGAACACATTGTCATTGAGGGGACGGGTGAAAAAGGGTTTTGCGCCGGAGGCGATATTCGGGCTTTGCACGATTGGGGTAAGTCAGGCGCGCCCGAAGCGACCGGTTTTTACCGCGAAGAATACCAGCTTAATCGAACCATCAAGACCTATCCGAAACCCTATATTGCGCTGATTGACGGCATCACAATGGGCGGCGGTGTCGGCGTGTCGGTGCATGGGTCGCATCGCGTGGCGACCGAGCGCACCATGTTTGCCATGCCTGAAACCGGCATTGGTTTATTGCCCGATGTCGGCGGCACATATTTTCTGCCGCGCTTGCCGGGTGAGACCGGCGCATGGCTGGTTTTGACCGGTGCGCGCTTGCGTGGGGCTGATGCGCTGGCGGCGCAAGTGGCAACGCATTACACCCCGTCTGACAATATCAACACGCTGAAAGCGGCGCTGGCCAAAGGTGGCGATGTCGATGCCATTTTGGCGGCGCATCATCAACAAGCTGAGGGCGCAAGCCTGCCGCAGCAACAAGCCGATATTGACAGGCTGTTTGTCGGCCAAAATGTCGACGATATTCACGCCGCTTTGCTGGCTGATGGCGGTGACTGGGCCAAGCAACAGGCCGAAGCTTTGGCCAGCAAGTCACCGACCAGCGCGGCCGTGGCTTTGCGGCAAATGCGTGACGGCATTCACGCTGATTTTGATGAGTGCATGCGCATTGAAATGCGCGCGGTCACCCGCATTATGGCGCAGCCCGATTTTTACGAAGGCGTGCGCGCTACAATTTTGGAAAAAGACGGTGCGCCGAATTGGACGCCGCAGCAAGATATTGGGGCCATATTCGCCTCGCTTGGCGATGATGAGCTGAGTTTCGAGGGAGAAACGCAATGAGCAAAATAGCATTTATCGGGCTCGGCAATATGGGCTTGCCGATGGCGAAAAACCTGGTCGCCGCCGGCCATGAGGTGACGGGCTTTGATTTGTCAGACGGCGCCAAAGCGGGTTTGCAAGAAAGCGGCGGCAAGGTCGCGGACACTATCGCAGCTGCGGTTGCCGATGCCGAAATTATTGTTTCCATGTTGCCTGCGGGAAAACACGTCACCGCCGTTTACACTGATAGCGATGGCGTGATTGCCAATGCGGCAGCAGGAGCATTGCTGATTGACAGTTCCACCATTGATGTCGATACGGCGCGCGCCGTCTCCGCCAAAGCCGAGGCGGCGGGCTTTGCCATGGTCGATGCGCCGGTCTCCGGCGGTGTCGGCGGCGCGGCAGCAGGCACGCTGACCTTCATGGTCGGCGGCACGGATGAGGCTTATCAAGCTGCCAAACCCGTCTTGGATATTATGGGGCAGAATATTTTTCATGCAGGTGGCAGTGGCAATGGGCAAGTCGCCAAGATTTGCAATAATATGCTGCTCGGCATTTCGATGATTGGCACGGCGGAGGCCTTTATGTTGGGTGAAAAGCTCGGCCTTGATGCGCAGACCTTTTTCGATATTTCGTCAACCGCTTCCGGCCAGTGCTGGAGCATGACCAGCTATTGCCCTGCGCCCGGCCCGGTGCCGAGCAGTCCGGCCAATAATGACTATCAAGCCGGGTTCACCGCCGCGATGATGTTGAAGGATTTAATGCTGGCGCAAGAAGCCTCAAGCAGTGCCGATGCGTCCACGCCCATGGGCCAACGCGCAACAGAGCTTTACACACAAATGGCCGAAGCGGGCCATGACAGCCTCGATTTTTCAGGCATTATGAAAATGCTTAAAGGTGAGGGTTAACCCCAAATTTTCGGCACAAAGCGATTGGTGCGCGCCATATAATCTTCATAGCCCGGTTTTTTCTTCAGGCTACGTTCCAGCATTTCAGCGCCCGACACATTGACCAGCAGATAGTTCATGATAATCGGGCCGAAGATTGTCCAAATCGCTTCCGGCGTGGCGGCGACGACAGCGCCGTAAATGCACCACCAGAAAGCGGCATCGGCAAAATAATTCGGGTGACGGGTATATTTCCACCAACCTTCGGTCAGCACCGGTGCCTTATTCGGGTCAGCACGATATTTGGTCAGCTGAATATCGGCGCTCGCTTCCATATAAAGTGCGCCCAGAGCGGCCAGCAAAAATACCAAGCTGAGGCTGGGAAGGGCGGCATCGCCACCAAAATAAAACGCGGCCATGAACGGCATGGAGACCAGCCACATTAACAGCCCCTGAAAACTGAATACGGTGAAAATGCTGCGCCACCAAAAATGCTTGCCGTGATAGGCGCGCATTTTCTGATAGCGATAGTCTTCTTCGCCCTCCCGTCGCCAACGGGTGAAGAGATGCAGCCACAGACGGAAGCCCCAAGCAATGACGGCGAGGCCGGTCAACGTGCCGATAAGGCTGATATTCTCTGAGGTCAAAAGCGTGGTCAGCGCAATCAGCGCAAAGCCGCCGCCCCAAAACATGTCAATAATGCTGGCGTCGGAAATTATCAGGCTGGTAATCCAAACCGAGGTGAGCAGAACGGCGGCGGTAAGGGCGCCGGTCAGATAAGGGCTTGCAGTAATTGTCTCAATCATCATGGTAGAAGGCTAACGAGGATTATTTGCCCTGTCAGCAAATTTATTGGAGTTTTTATGCGTCCACCGCCCCGACACCCTTACCTTGAGCATGACGGCATTCTGGCCTTTGCGCATCGCGGTGGTGACCGCGTCGCGCCGGAAAACACCATGGCGGCTTTCCATGACGCGGTAGGGCAAGGCTATCGTTATCTCGAAACCGATGTGCATGCCTCAAAAGATGGCGTGGTCTATGCGTTTCACGATGATAATCTGGCCCGCATGGTTGGAGAGGATGTTGCCATTTCTACCCTAACGGCGGCTGAAATCGACAAATTGAAAGTGCATGGTGGCCATCATATCCCGACCATGCTTGAGCTTTTTGAAACTTTCCCCGAAACGCGCTTCAATATTGATGCCAAAACCTGGCCGGTTGTCGAACCGCTGATTGCGCTGATTAACCAAACGCAGACGCAAGAACGCATTTGCATCGGCTCTTTTTCTGATGCGCGCATCAAGCAAGTGGTGCGCAATGTCGGTGATGTGTGCCACAGCGTCGGCCCGTTCGGCGCGGCGCGCTTTCGCTTCGCTGCTTGGGCGCGCATGCCGCTCGCTTGTGCGGCGGGAGCGCTGCAATTTCCGGTCAGCGAATATGGCATTTCAATGGTCACCAGAGCCTCAGTGGCCTATGCCCACAAGCGCGGCCTGCAAGTGCATGTTTGGACGATTAATGACGAATCGACCATGCATGAATTGCTTGATTTGGGCGTTGATGGGCTGATGACCGATGATTGTGCGCTGCTGAAAAAAGTGCTGCAAGCACGCAATCTCTGGTAACGCCCTCATAAAAAACCGTTTTCTGTGCATGAGTTGACGCTGCGGCGGTTTGGCTTTTTGAGATGCTTTTTTGCCTCCGCGCTTTGTGCTACATGAAGGGGCAAATGACGAGTCGCTTGGAAAGGGAACTCAATGTCGGAATCCAGCAAGTTTGATGAATTGGAAAACGAATTTTTCACACAGGATGTCGCCGCGCGCGATCCTGAGATTGCTGATGTTATCGGTTTGGAAACAGGTCGTCAGCGCAACCAGATTGAACTGATTGCGTCTGAGAATATTGCTTCGCGTGCGGTGTTGGAAGTGCAGGGCTCGGTGCTGACCAATAAATATGCCGAAGGCTATCCCGGGCGTCGCTATTATGGCGGTTGCGAGCATGTCGATATTGCCGAGAGCCTTGCTATTGAACGCGTCAAAAAACTTTATGATTGCGCCTATGCCAATGTGCAGCCGAATTCAGGCTCGCAAGCCAATCAGGCTGTCATGCAAGCGCTGATTAAGCCGGGCGATACGATTTTGGGCATGAGCTTGGCGGCGGGTGGACACCTGACGCATGGTGCCAAGCCGAACCAATCGGGCAAATGGTTCAACGCGGTGCAATATGGTGTGCGCGAAGACAATCATTTGATTGATTATGATGAAGTCGAAAGTCTCGCCAAAGAGCATAAGCCGCAGCTGATTATCGCCGGTGGCTCGGCCTATCCGCGCATTATTGATTTCAAACGCTTCCGCGAAATTGCCGATGCTGTCGGCGCTTATTTGTTGGTCGATATGGCGCATATTTCAGGCCTTGTAGCCGGTGGCGCGCATCCCAGCCCGTTGCCTTTTGCCGATGCGGTGACGACGACAACCCACAAAACCCTGCGCGGCCCCCGCGGCGGTCTTATCCTCACCAATAATGAGGATTTGGGTAAAAAGTTTAATTCAGCCATTTTCCCGGGCATTCAGGGTGGCCCGCTTATGCATGTGATTGCCGCCAAGGCCGTGGCTTTCGGTGAAGCGCTGCAGCCCGATTACAAAGTTTATATCCAGCAAGTCGTGCAAAACGCCAAAGCATTGGCTGACACACTGCTGGGTCATGGCTTTGATATTGTCTCCGGCGGCACGGATAATCACCTAGTATTGGTTGATTTGCGCCCGAAAGGCTTGACCGGCGATGTCGCCGAAGCGGCCATGGAGCGTGCTTTCATCACCTGCAATAAAAACGGTGTGCCGTTTGACCCGGCTCCGCCTATGGTGACGTCAGGCGTGCGTCTTGGCACACCGGCCGGCACAACGCGTGGCTTCGGGGTTGCCGAGTTCCAAAAAGTCGGTGACTTTATCTCCCGTGTGCTGGATGCTGTTGCCGCCAATAATGGCGAAGCCGTGCCCGAAGAAGAAGCTGCAGTGCGCGCCGAAGTTGAAGCGCTGTGCGCGCGTTTTCCGATTTATTAGAGGTTTTTTGTGCGCTGCCCATACTGCATGAACGCTGATACGCAGGTTAAGGACAGCCGTCCCACCGAAGAAAACACGGTTATTCGCCGCCGTCGCGTTTGCGCCGATTGCGGCGGACGGTTTACGACTTTTGAGCGTATTCAGCTGCGCGAGCTGACCATCATCAAAAATACCGGCAGAAAAGTGCCGTTTGACCGCGATAAGCTCATGCGTTCTGTGCAAGTCGCTCTGCGAAAACGCCCCGTTGAGCCGGAACGAATTGAACGTATGGTATCGGGGATTGTGCGTCGTCTGGAAAATCTGGGCGAGTCCGAAATTCAGGCCAAAATGGTCGGTGAGTTGGTAATGGAAGGGCTTTATGCGCTCGATCAGGTGGCCTATGTGCGGTTCGCTTCTGTTTATCGGAACTTCCGCGAAGCCAAAGATTTTGAAGAATTCCTCGGGGAAATGAGCGGTCAACCCGACCCATAGCCGCCAGCCCCGACAGGGGAGATAAGGTGGCCAATCAGGCACAACAATCAGATGAGCATTTTATGCGGCAAGCCGCGCGGCTTGCTCGCTTCGGATTGGGCAATACCGCGCCCAATCCGAGCGTCGGTTGTGTGCTGGTGAAAAACCGGCAGGTCATTGCAACGGGTTTGACGCAACGCGGCGGTCGCCCGCACGCAGAGGCAATGGCCCTAGCAGAAGCGGGAGACGCGGCCAGTGGCGCAACCGCCTATGTGACACTGGAGCCGTGCGCGCATAAGGGCAAGACGCCGCCTTGCGCTCAAGCCTTGATTGATGCCGGCGTGGCGCGTGTTGTTTATGCCATTGATGATCCCGACCTGCGCGTTGACGGTCGTGGCGCGGAACTGTTGCGTGTAGCAGGCATTAAAGTTGAAAGCGGTATTTTGGCTGATGAGGCGCGGCAAGACCAAATTGGCTTTTTGCTGAGCAAGACCGACAAGCGACCCATGGTGACGCTGAAATTGGCCGTCAGCGCAAATGGCTTTATGCGCACGCCACCCGGTGAAGATAAATGGATTACCGGCCCGCTATCGCGGCACATGGGACATAAATTGCGCGCCCAGCATGATGCGATTATCACCGGCAGCGGCACATTGCGCGAAGACGACCCGTCGCTTGATTGTCGCTTGCCCGGCTTGGACGACGCGTCGCCCGTGCCGGTGGTAATGGGTAAAAGCGACATTCCCGCCCACAGCAAGTTGGCGCAACGAGTAAAAAAGCAGACACTTGTGCACTATAAAAGCGAAACGCCGCACGCGGCTTTGCAGGATTTGGCGGCGCGCGGCATGACCCGCGTCCTGCTGGAATGTGGCCCGACATTGGCGGCGGCATTTTTGCAAGATGATTTGGTCGACGAACTGGCCATGTTCACTGCACTGCATGAAGTGGCCATGGTCGGGGAAAGTGATATATCCCTCATGCAGTTGGACTTGACGCGCTTCCGCCAAACGGGTGAAGCGACGCTTGAGGGCGACAGCTATCGGCATTTTTGCCGCGAAAGGAAAAATTGATGTTCACCGGAATTGTCACCGATATCGGCACGATTGCCAAAATCACCCAAACTGGCGACACGCGTTTTGATGTGCTGACCGCTTATGACACGGACACGATTGACCTAGGCGCTTCAATCGCCCATTCAGGCGTATGCTTGACGGTGATTGAAAAAGGTAAAGGGGCTGATGGCGATTGGTTTGCCGTTGAAGCCTCTAGGGAGACATTGGACGTCACCTCAGCCGGCACTTGGCAGGAAGGCACAAAGCTCAATTTGGAGCGCGCGCTGAAAATGGGTGACGAGCTGGGCGGGCATATTGTGTCGGGCCATGTTGACGGGCTGGCCGAAATCACCGCCATCACGCCGGAAGGCGACAGCCAGCGCTACAGTTTCAAAACCACGCCCGAAATTATGCCCTTTATAGCGCCGAAAGGCTCAGTAACGCTGGACGGCACGTCGCTGACCGTCAATGAGGTTGATGGGCTGACCTTTGGCGTCAATCTTATTCCGCACACGCAGGAGGTCACCACATGGGGGCTTTCGCAAGTGGGCGATATCGTCAATTTGGAAATTGACGTTCTGGCGCGCTATGTCGCGCGTCTCAAACAAGCAGAAGAAGAACTTGGAGGCACATTATGAGCGAGTTCAGCCAGTATATTTCCCCGCCGGAAGAAATCATCGAAGACACGCGCAATGGCAAAATGATTGTGTTGGTCGATGCGGAAGACCGCGAGAATGAGGGCGATTTGATTATTCCCGCGCAAATGGCGACGCCCGATGCGATTAATTTCATGGCCAAATTCGGTCGCGGCTTGATTTGCCTGACGCTGATGCAAGAGCGCGCCGACCAGCTTGGGCTTGAGTTGATGGCGCAAAATAATCGCTCACGCCATCAAACTGCTTTCACCGTGTCGATTGAAGCGCGCGAGGGTATTTCGACCGGCATTTCGGCGCATGACCGATCAAAGACCGTATCGGTTGCCATCGACCCGACCAAAGCCATGCAAGACATTGTCTCACCCGGGCATATTTTTCCGCTGGTGGCACGCGATGGCGGCGTGCTGATACGCGCCGGTCATACCGAGGCCTCAGTGGATATTGCGCGTCTCGCCGGTCTGTATCCGGCCGGGGTGATTTGCGAGATTATGAATGATGACGGCACCATGGCGCGCTTGCCCGATCTCGTGCAATTCGCACAAATACATGGCCTCAAACTCGGCACCATTGCCGATTTGATTGCCTATCGCCGCCGCAATGACACACTCATTCAGCGCATTCATGAAGATACATTCACGCTGGCCAATGGCAGCGAGATGAAGGCGCATATTTATATGAACACGGTGACCAATGAAGAGCATATTGCGCTGGTAAAGGGCGATATTTCCGGCGACACGCCTGTTCTGACCCGCTTTCATGCCGAAAATCTGGTGGCGGATATTGCCGGTAGCGGTATGCCGCGCGCCGGTGTGTTTCAAAAAGCGCTGGAGAAAATCGACGCCGAAGGGCGCGGTGTGGTGGTGATTATCCGCAATACCTCACCAACGCCTTTTACCGATAGCATGAACCCGCAATCAAGCGGTGACCCGATGCCGACGCGGCTTTTGGATTATGGTTTGGGGGCGCAAATTGTTGCCGATTTGGGCTTACATCAAATCGAACTCTTGTCCGACACGCCGCGCACTGTGGTGGCATTGGAAGGCTATGATTTAGAAATTGTCGGTCAGCGACCGATTACTGATGAGGCATAAAATGTCGAAAAAAGTTCTGATTGTGGAGGCGCGGTTTTACGAAGATATGGCTGACGCATTGGCGGAGGGCGCGATTGCCGCGCTTGATGCGGCGGGGATAACCCATGAACGGGTTGCCGTGCCCGGCGTGTTGGAAGTGCCGGTAGCGATTAAATATGCCGCCGAGACCGGGCAATATGACGGCTATGTCGCGCTTGGCGTTGTCATTCGCGGCGAGACGACCCATTACGAAATTGTCTGCAATGAAAGTGCGCGCGGCCTGATGGAGCTGGGCATCAAAGACAAGCTGGCTATCGGCAATGGAATTCAGACGGTTGAGAATAGTGACCAAGCATGGGCGCGCTGCAAAATGTCTGAAAAAGACAAGGGCGGCGGTGCGGCAAAAGCGGCCATTGCACTGATGGACTTGCGCGATAGCTGGTCTTAGGGGTAAACCGCCTCTATGAGTGCTGATACACACGACGCCCGATCTTCAGCGCGCCTGCTCGCCGTGCAGGCGCTCTACCAAATGGATATTGCGCGTACCCCGCTGGAAGTGATTATTCGTGAGTTTGGTGAGCATCGCATGGAGGCCAAGCTCGACGATATTGAATTGCCACCGGCTGATGGTGAGCATTTTGAAATGCTGTTGCGCGGCGTTGTTGAAAATCAGACAGAAATTGACCGACTGGTCGATGGCAAGCTGGCAGAGAATTGGACACTCGCGCGCCTCGACAGCACTTTGCGCGCCATTTTGCGCTGCGGTGTGCAAGAGCTTTTGCATGCGCCGCACATCCCTCCGCAAGTGGTGGTATCTCAATATGCCGATATTGCCCATGCCTTTTTCGAAGGGGCCGAGGGTGGCATGGCCAATGCGCTGCTCGACAATGTGGCGAAAAGCCTGGTCAATGATAAAGACTCGGCGGCCGGCTAGAATGACTGACAATCAGCAGCTTGATGAGTTTGGTTTGATTGCCGAACTGCTTGCGCCTTTGGCTGACAATGAAGCGGCAGAAAAGCTGAGTGATGATGCTGCGCGTGTTTCCGTACCCGATGGACAGGAATTGGTTATCAGCGCGGATGTGCTGGTTGCCGGTGTGCATTTTCCCGAAAATGCCGATGGTGGGCTGGTCGCCAAGCGCACCATAGCCTGCAATATGTCTGACCTCGCAGCGAAAGGGGCAAAACCTCATGGCTGTCTGCTGATGCTCGGTGTCGCGCCACATTGGGATAGCGGCTGGCTTGCCGATTTTGTTGATGCCTTTGGTGACAGTCTGAAAACCTATGAGATGCAGCTTTGGGGAGGCGACACGGTGCGCGCCACTCAAGGTTTCGCCGGATTGACCGTGCATGGGCTGGTGCCGCACGGCGAAATGTTGACGCGCAGCGGCGCGCAAGATGGCGATGATGTTTATGTGACCGGCACAATAGGCGACGCATTTCTTGACTTATTGCGTGGCGGCGCAGCCTATGCCGACCCGCAACCACCACTGGCCTTCGGGCAGGCATTACGCGGTCTTGCCAATGCCACAATTGATGTTTCAGACGGACTAATGGCTGACCTCGACCATTTATGCGTGGCCAGCGGAGGCGTGATGGAGATATCGGCAGAGCATGTTCCGCTTTCAGAAGCCGGAAAGGTGCATGGCGACATAAAAGCTATGGTCAGTGGGGGTGATGATTTGCAAATCGCTTTTACGGCAGCGCCGCAAAAGGCCGAAGCGCTGGTTAAATTGGCCGCAACTTTGGACATCAAACTGACGCGCATCGGGAAGTTTTCATCTTCGCCCCGAAAACAAGCGCTATTGCTGGCCGCAGATGGCACTGAAATCATCCTTGAAAGGCGCGGTTTCCGTCACTTTTAGCGTTTTTCACGCATATTCAGCATTTTCTGCGCTTTTTCTTGGCTTCTTCTTGCTTTTGCAGGCATTTTTTGGCATATCTCGCTCACTTTACAGGGGAGGGAAGTCGGCCCGCAAAAGGCCATTCCCATAACAAAAGAGGATTTACTCATGAGCACTTTGATGTGGCTTATCATCGGGTCAGGTCTGCTCGCCATTGCTTATGGCGTTTGGGCGGCTCGCAGCATTATGGCGGCTGACGCCGGTAATGAGCGGATGCAAGAAATTGCATCAGCCATTCAGGAGGGCGCAGGCGCTTATCTGAACCGCCAATATCGAACCATTGGTATTGTTGGTCTGGCGATTGCCGTTTTGGTTACATTCCTCCTCGGCGCGAAAGTGTCGGCCGGTTTTGTTGTCGGCGCGGCGCTGTCAGGCGCGGCCGGCTATGTCGGCATGTTGGTTTCCGTGCGCGCCAATGTGCGCACCACACAAGCAGCCAGTGAAAGCCTCGCCGGTGGCCTGTCCATGGCCTTCCGCTCAGGCGCTGTCACCGGTATGTTGGTTGCCGGTCTGGCTCTGTTGGCGGTGGCCGTTTACTTTGCTGTTCTGGTCGACGGTTTTGGTCTATCACCCGATAGCCGCGAAGTTGTTGATGCACTCGTCGCACTTGGCTTCGGTGCCTCATTGATTTCAATCTTTGCCCGTCTTGGCGGCGGCATTTTCACCAAAGGTGCTGATGTAGGCGGTGACCTTGTCGGTAAAGTTGAAGCCGGTATTCCTGAAGACGACCCGCGCAACCCGGCCACGATTGCTGACAATGTCGGTGATAATGTCGGTGACTGCGCCGGCATGGCGGCTGATTTGTTTGAGACTTATGCGGTGACGATTGTTGCCACCATGGTCTTGAGCTCCATCTTCTTCACTGCTGACGCGCTGACCATGATGATGTATCCGCTGGCCATTGGCGCGACCTGCATCGTCACTTCGATTGCGGGCACATTTTTTGTCCGCCTCGGTGCAAGCAATTCCATCATGGGTGCGCTGTATAAAGGCTTTATCGCTTCAGCCGTGCTCAGCCTGATTGCGCTTTACTTCGTCACTGACGCAGTTATCGGCCTCGACACGCAGCGTGTTATTGAAGGGCAAGTGTTTGATGGCATGAGCCTCTATCTTTGCGGTGTGCTGGGTCTGGCCATTACCGGCCTGATTATTTGGATTACCGAATATTATACCGGGGTGAACTTCCGTCCGGTGAAATCAGTGGCTGCCGCTTCTGAAACCGGTCATGGCACGAACGTCATTCAAGGCCTGGCCGTTTCTATGGAAGCAACCGCTTTGCCCGCTATTGTTATTGTCGTCGGCATCATTGCGACCTATAGCTTGGCCGGCTTGTTCGGTATCGCCATTGCCGTGACCACCATGTTGGCCCTCGCGGGTATGGTTGTTGCGCTCGACGCATTCGGCCCGGTGACGGACAATGCCGGTGGCATTGCTGAAATGGCTGAATTGCCGGAAAGCGTGCGCGATACAACCGACGCGCTCGACGCTGTCGGCAACACCACGAAAGCGGTGACCAAGGGTTACGCTATCGGTTCCGCCGGTTTGGGTGCTTTGGTCTTGTTTGCCGCTTACACACAAGACTTGCGTTACTTTACGGCCAATGCTGACCAATACAGCTACTTCGCCGGTGTGACGCCTGACTTCTCACTGTCTAATCCTTATGTAGTAACCGGCCTGTTTGTCGGCGGTCTGCTGCCATATCTGTTCGGCGCGATGGGCATGATGGCCGTTGGCCGTGCCGGTGGTGCTATTGTTGAGGAAGTGCGTCGCCAGTTCAAAGAAAAGCCGGGTATCATGAAGGGCAAAGATAAGCCTGATTACACAGCTGCCGTTGACCTGCTGACACGCGCCGCGATTAAGGAAATGATTGTGCCGTCCATGTTGCCGGTTCTTTCGCCTGTCGTCTTGTTTTTGATTGTCGAGCAAATCGCTGATCGTTCAGCCGCTTTCTCAGCACTGGGCGCCATGTTGCTCGGTGTTATCGTGACCGGACTGTTTGTTGCCTTGTCAATGACTGCCGGCGGCGGTGCTTGGGACAATGCCAAAAAATATATTGAAGATGGCAATCATGGTGGCAAAGGTTCGGAAGCGCATAAAGCGGCCGTTACCGGTGACACTGTCGGTGATCCGTATAAAGATACGGCCGGCCCTGCGGTTAACCCGATGATTAAAATCACCAATATCGTTGCTCTGCTGATGCTGGCCATTTTGGCGCATTAAGCAAGCAAGACGCAAATTCAAGCCCCGGCATAGCGATATGCCGGGGTTTTTTAATTGCTCAAACGGTTAAAATTGTGTCGGTGAACCGTCACCAAAGCGACCGATATTACCGAAGATTTGTTGAAGCGCGCTCAGCTCAGACCCTTGCGTTTGTGTGGTGCGCGCGACAATCGGCACAATAATGCCGTCTTCAAGGCCATACACAGCCAAGTCGCGCACGGTTTTGTTCTTGTCGAAATAAATTGCCAATACTTTGCGGTCAACTTCTTCAGGCGCGCGATAGCTCTCGGTCACAAAACGGCTGTAAATATAATAATAGGCCTCATTGTTTATTTTGCTGATGCTGGTCGGTGAGCCGAAACGGTCACGCACAGCTGACTGGTCGGTTACGCCTTTTTCGATATTTTCCTCTGACCGGTCATCAAAGAAGTAGCCGCGATTATCAATCACCGGCGCGCAAGCCAATATTGACGCAGTCAATAACCCGGCTGAGAGAATCGAACCGCGACGTTTCACCGCCTGTCCGAAAACCGCATCTTTTGTTTTTTGACGAAATCGCATTATTGATTACCTATATAAGATAGCCTAGATGGGTAGCCAATCGCGCGCCGCGAGGCAATAGAAAATTCAATCCGCGTTCGGAGTAATATAATGGGACTTCTCGACTTTTTGTCTTTGAATAAAAATGCCCCTGATTTGACACCTGCCTATACGGCCATTATGGCGCAGGCGCGCAAACCCAACCATTATGGAGTAGGGGGCGTGCCGGACAGTTTTGACGGGCGTTTTGATATGTTGGCCGCGCATGTCCATTTGGTTTTGCGCCGGTTACGCAGCGAGGGCGTGGCGCGCGATGATATCGGTCAGGCGCTGTTTGATATGTTTTTCCGAGATATGGATCAAGCCATGCGAGAAGCCGGTGTCGGTGATTTGGGTGTCGGTAAGAAAATTCGTAAAATGGCGCAAGCGTTTTATGGGCGCGCGGCAGCTTATGATGAGGCAATGGGGAAGGCCGCTCCGGTTAAGACAGATGGCGAGGTCGTTAACCGATTGAGTGCCGTCTTACAACGCAATCTTTATCCGGAGGCATCGGAAAAAGCGGATATGAAGAAACTGACCGCCCTAGCCGAAGAATTGTGTCGGCTGGAGCAACAACTGGCGGACACCGCGCTTGAGGATATTTTGGCCGGTCATGTGTTTAAGGCGGCATCATGAGTGATGAAGAGACATTATCTGCACCTTTTGGCGAAGCGGAAATGAGCTTGTTGGTGCTGCATGATGAAGTACCGCCCCATGGCCGTGAAATTGAGCACCAACCGGAGGCCGATGTGCTGAGTGCGCTGGCCGGACGCTTTAATGTTGAAGAAGTGTCCGATTTGAAATTCCAAGCCTTGCTGATGCCACTCGACAATAATTGTCTGCAAGCCAGCGGCTCGGTTCGCGGACGCGTGCGGCAGATTTGTGGCGTGACGCTTGAGCCGATATGGACTGAAATCGATCAGCAATTTTCCGCTGAGTTTCAACCGCAGGAATTGGTTGCCAAATATATTGTGCCGGAAGATGATTTTGATACTGAATTGCCCGAAGCCATGCAAGACGGCCGAGCCGATATTGGCGAAATGGTAACGCAGGTTTTTGCTATGGAAATACCTGCTTATCCGCGTGCTGAAGGAGCAGAATTTGCCGGATATGGGCAAAGCGAGATCGAAATTGAGGCGGAAGACGCCAAGCAATCTCCATTCGCGGCCCTGTCGGCACTTAAGCCGACTGATGGTGATGCTTGATAAAATACTCAAACAGGCGCATATAGGGCGGCGTTTTGGTATAGTAAGTATCGGTAGCGAGGGGACTTGTGAGCAAAACGGTAATTGCAATTGATGCCATGGGCGGCGATTTTGGGCCTGCCGTCACTATTGACGGCTTGGCGCGTATCCATAAGGCACGCCCGCATGCCTCTTATTTACTGTTCGGCAATGAAGACCGGATAAGCGCGGAATTACACAAGCACAAAGCCTTGTCGGATATTTGCACCATTATACATTGCGATGTTGACGTGCCGATGGATGCCAAGCCCAGCGTCGCCTTACGGCAAGGGCGAAAAATCTCCGGTATGTGGAAGGCCATTCAAGCGGTCAAAGAAGGTGAGGCGCAGGCTTGCGTCTCTGCCGGCAATACCGGCGCGCTGATGGCCATGTCGAAAGTCATTTTGCGCACCCAACCGGGTATTGAACGTCCGGCCATTGCCTGTATTTGGCCGACTGTGCGCGGCGAAAGCGTGGTGCTCGATGTCGGTGCCAATATTGGCGGCACGGCGGCGCAATATGTGCAATTTGCGGCGATGGGCGCCGCCTATGCGCGCACGGTATTTGGTCTCAAAAAACCTGATATCGGCCTTCTGAATATCGGCACGGAAGAAATGAAGGGCACGGATGAAGTGAAAGAGGCGGCTGAGTTGCTTGAGCGTTCAGAGCTAAATTTCAAAGGGTTTGTTGAGGGCGACGGTATTGGTCGCGGCGATGTTGACGTTGTGGTGACCGATGGTTTTACCGGCAATATCGCGCTAAAAACCGCTGAAGGCACCGCACGGCAAATGGCTGAATATTTGCGTCAGGCTATGGGTAGTTCGCTGATGACGAAAATAGGCTATTTATTTGCCAAGAGCGGTTTTGATGCTTTGCGTGAGCGTATGGATCCGAACGCGGCCAATGGCGGCATGTTTCTTGGGTTGAACGGTGTGGTCGTCAAAAGTCATGGCGGTGCTGATGCTGATGGCTTTGCCACGGCGGTAGAAGTTGCGATTGAGGCAGCAGATGCCGATATGTTGGGTGAGATTTCGCGGCGTATAGAAAAAATTCAGACTTTGCTTGATGATGCGTGGGCAGAGTCGCTTGATTGATTGCATCAGCGAGGAGAGCTTATGTCCCGCAAAGCAAAAATAATCGGCATTGGCAGCTATCTTCCAAGTGAAACTGTCAGCAATGATGACTTGTCAAAAATACTTGATACCAGCGATGAATGGATTACCACCCGTTCCGGCATAAAACAGCGTCATCGGGCGGCTGACGGGGAGACGACCAGCGATATTGCGCTGGCGGCGGCGCAGCAAGCACTCGGCAATGCCGGTATTACCGCCAACGATATCGATATGATTATCGTATCGACCACAACGCCCGATTTGACATTTCCGGCCACTGCGGCATTGGTGCAGAAAAAACTCGGCATCAGTCACGGCGCAGCCTTTGATGTGCAGGCAGTGTGTTCAGGTTTTGTCTATGGCTTGAGCGTTGCCTCAGCTATGGTTGAAACTGGCCAAACCGAGCGCGCCTTACTGATTGGAGCAGAAACCATGACGCGGTTGCTCGATTGGGAGGACCGTGCCACGGCGGTACTGTTCGGTGATGGCGGCGGCGCGGTAGTGTTGGAAGCGACGGATGTTAACGCTGAAAGCGAACCGCATATTATCGGTTCTTATTTGCGCTCAGACGGCAATTTGACTGACTTGCTCTATGTCGATGGCGGGCCTTCGACAACCGGCACGACCGGCAAATTGCGTATGCAGGGACGCGAAGTTTATCGCCATGCCGTCGGCAATATCGCTGAAGCGATAAACAGTCTGCTGCAGCGCCATGCATTGACGGTAGATGATATTGACTGGTTTGTGCCGCATCAGGCCAATAAACGCATTATTGATGGCGTTGCAAAAAAAATTGGACTGCCGCCGGAAAAAACAGTAGTGACGGTGCAAAACCATGCCAACACCTCAGCCGCCTCCATTCCTCTGGCCTTGCATGAACTGGTCAAAAGTGGGCGTGTTTCATCAGGCGATTTGATTATGCTTGAAGCGATGGGCGGCGGTCTGACTTGGGGTGCCAACCTTATCCGTTGGGCATAAATCCCTCATTTAATTAAGTTTTACGCTTGCGCCGTTAATTTGGCTTGTGCTTAACTCCCACTGAGGAGATTGGAAATGTCGGGTAAAACGGTAACACGCTCTGACCTGAGCGAAATTGTCTACAACACGGTGGGACTGTCGCGGAGCGAGTCGGCGCAAATCGTCGAAACCGTCCTTGATGAAATTTCCGACGCTCTGATACGCGGCGAAGATGTCAAATTGTCTTCCTTTGGATCGTTTCTGGTACGCCATAAAAATGGCCGCATGGGCCGCAATCCGAAAACCGGTGAGGAAGTGCCGATTGAACCGCGCCGTGTTCTAAGCTTTCGTGCCAGTCATGTCCTCAAAGAAAAAATCAACAAAATGGCCGGTCTCGGCTAAATCAAAGTCGTGACGTCAGGAAAATCAGAAAGCGCCTTTCGCACCATTAGCGAGGTGGCACAGGCGCTTGATGTGAAGCCGCATGTGCTGCGCTTTTGGGAAAGCAAGTTTGACGAGATCCAGCCGGTCAAGCGGGCTGCCGGGCGCCGCTATTACCGTCCCGAAGATGTTGAACTGATTGCCGGTATCAAGCATTTGCTGCACGGGCAGGGCATGACCATTAAGGGTGTACAAAAGCATCTGAAAGACAACGGCATTGCCGATGTGCGCGCATTGGCTTCGGGTGCCAAGTCAAAGCCGGAAGCGGCGCTCAATGAAATCGGCCTCAATCGCCGCAGCAAGCTGGAGGCCGCGCGGCAAAACCTTGTACAAGCTCGTATCTTATTGGTTGGCGAAGATAATTAGTCTGTCTCGCCTTCGAGCTCGGTTTGCTCCGATAATCCGTCGCTTGCCTTTTTTACTGAAACTGCATAGTAAATGCCTAAGTCGGAGCGTAGCGCAGCCCGGTAGCGCACTTGTCTGGGGGACAAGGGGTCGTGGGTTCGAATCCCGCCGCTCCGACCATTAAAAACTGGAGAAAAAAATGTCTGCAATTTTGCCTATCGTTATTTTTATTGTCGCTTTTGTCGTTCTGAACATTGTTCAGTTCGGTCGCCCTGACTAAGGGCTATTGCGGTTCATCCGGTCGCTGCATCCAATAAATAATGGCGGCGGCGGGGACAACCCAAGCGACACCCGTGACCAAATAATAGAAAAATTCAACGACGCCGTTTTTCGGCACGCTGGTGGTGACGGCGACAGTCATCACAATCAGCGCATAAAATACAATCAGCGCAACCATCAGCACCAGTCCGATGAGTTTTCTTACCCTAATCGGCAGCCAGGGCTTGTTGAATTTCTTAGGTGATGTTCCAGACATGAGGTTCATGTAACACGAAGCCGCGCCTTTCTCCAGTCACTGCCTCTCGCGATGTTTGGTCGCAAGGCGGGGCCGCTGTGAAAAGCCTATATAGAAAGTATGAATTCAAGTGCCATAACTGCGCCCAGCGCTAGCGATAGGCAAATCGCCCTGTGGCTGTTTACCGTCGCCGGATTTGTTATGTTGATGGTGCTGGTCGGCGGGCTGACGCGGCTGACCGATAGCGGCCTGTCGATTACCGAATGGGCACCGATACGTGGCGCACTGCCGCCTTTCACGCAAGCCGATTGGCTGGCAGAGTTTGAGAAATATAAACAAATTCCGGAATATCAACTGGTCAATCTCGGCATGAGCATGGCCGAGTTCAAATTCATTTACTGGTGGGAATGGGGGCATCGTTTCTTGGGTCGCATTGTCGGCTTGGTATTCTTTATTCCGTTTGTCGTTTTTTTGGTGCAGAAAAAAATCAACCGCCGCCAATTGCCGCCCTTACTCGGCCTGTTTGCGCTTGGCGGGCTGCAAGGCTTTATGGGGTGGTATATGGTAGCCAGCGGCCTCACTGAGCGGGTCGATGTCAGCCAATATCGCCTTGCCATGCATTTGGGGCTGGCCCTGATTATCTTCGCCGCCGCGCTTTGGTTGGCGCTCAATTATTGGCGCGGCACGGCGCAAAACGCCGGCATCGGCAAGCATTCTGCCATTGCCGCTATCATTGTTGTCGCGGTGCTGATGCAATCGCTGCTCGGCGCGTTGGTGGCCGGTATCAATGCCGGTAAAACCTATACCGACTGGCCGCTTATGGATGGCGATTTCATTCCCTCCGGCCTGTTTGATATGCAGCCTTTCTGGCTCAATTTCTTTGAAAGCCACCTTACCGTGCAATTTGACCATCGCATGGTTGCCTATGCACTGACCGGTTTTATCGGTTGGCATATTCATAGCGTTTTGCGTTCCGGCACGGGTGGGGCGGCGGCACTGTCGGCCAAATGGCTTGGCGGCGCGATGCTGCTGCAAATCGTGCTGGGCATCAGCGCTTTGATGCTGGCTGTGCCGATTTCATTGGGCGCAGCGCATCAGCTTGGCGCGGTTGCCTTACTGGCGATTGCGGTTACGCATCTGCATATTCTTTACAAACAAGCGCTTTAGAATACGGTAAATAAATACCAAATTTATAAGCCATTGCTTTTCAACGGTTTTTTAGTGCAATTAAGCATTGCAAAGTCGCGTCGCGCGACTTAAAACACCGCCAATGCCCGAGACGGGTAGAAACAGGATGAGACAGATGAAAACATATTCTGCAAAACCGGCCGATATTGAGAAGAAATGGATTCTCATTGATGCCGAAAACATGGTTGTCGGGCGACTGGCTGCCGTGATTGCAACGCGTTTGCGCGGCAAGCATTTGCCAACATTTACGCCGCATATGGATTGCGGTGATCATGTTGTTGTCATTAATGCCGATAAGGTGAAATTCACCGGTAAGAAAATGGCCGACAAAAAATATTATCGCCATACCGGCTATCCGGGTGGCATTAAAGAGACCACGCCGGAAAAAGTGCTGGAAGGCAAGTTTCCTGAGCGTGTTGTGGAAATGGCCGTGAAACGTATGTTGCCGCGTGGCCCGCTGGCACGCCAACAACTCCGCAATTTGAAAGTATATGCCGGTAGCGAGCATCCGCACGAGGCACAATCGCCCGAGACGCTCGATGTCGCGGCCATGAACAGCAAGAATGTGAGGGCATAGTGATGTCTGAGACAACGGAAACAACTTTGGAAAACCTCGACACGGCGCTCGATACGGCTGCGGCCGGCGAAGAAAGTGCAGCTGTGGCGGCTGAAACGCCGGTCACACCTGCCGAGCCGAAAATTGACGAGCAAGGCCGCGCCTATGCAACCGGTAAACGGAAAAACGCCATTGCGCGCGTTTGGATCAAGCCGGGCAGTGGTGTCATCACGGTCAATGGCAAGGAAGAAGAGAAATTCTTCGCACGCCCTGTGCTGCGCATGATTTTGCGCCAGCCATTGGTCACGGCGGAGCGTAACGGCCAATTTGACGTAGTCGCGACGGTAAGCGGCGGAGGTCTGTCCGGCCAAGCCGGTGCGGTGCGCCACGGCCTGTCTAAAGCGCTGACCTATTACGAGCCGGGCCTGCGCCCTGTGCTGAAAAAAGGTGGCTTCTTGACGCGCGACAGCCGTGTTGTCGAGCGTAAGAAATATGGCCGTGCGAAAGCGCGCCGTAGCTTCCAATTCTCGAAACGTTAAGCCTCTTTGCTTTGGCGAAAGAAAAAGGGGCTTTTTGGCCCCTTTTTTGTTATGAACAAGGAGAAATTTAATGGGGGATTCGATGTCTGAAAACATTGAAGGCAGCAGCGTCACAATCACGGAAATCATGGATTTCCTACCGCACCGTTATCCATTTCTATTGGTTGACCGAGTGGTTGAAATGAATGGTGAGCAATCGGGCGTCGGCATTAAGAATGTCACCGCGTCCGAGCCGTGGTTCACCGGCCATTTTCCGGAAAATCCGGTATTTCCCGGTGTTCTGATTATTGAGGCAATTGCGCAAGTGTCAGCCATTTTGGTTCTGCAACACGCGAAAGATAGCGGCAATCCGATTGAGACCAAATTGATTTACTTCATGACGGTCGACAAGGTGCGCTTCCGTCATCCGGTAACGCCGGGCGACCAGATGCGGATACAGGTGACGCAAATCAGGCGTCGCGGAATGGCCTATAAGTTTAAAGGCGAGGTTTATGTTGACGGTCAGTTAATGGCCGAAGGTGAAATTATGGCGGTCAATCACGACCCCGATGCATAAAGGTGCAGTATGAGCGCGAGCAAAATCAGTGTCGGCATTATCGGCGCGTCGGGTTACACCGGCGCCGATGCCGTGCGCCTGCTCGCAGCGCATCCAAATGCCGAAATTAAGCTGCTGACGGGCAATGCCCATGCCGGAAAAAAATTGGCCGAAATTTATCCGCAATTTGCGGGATTGGATGTGCCCGCTCTGGTGAAAGCTGAAGACGCTGACTGGGGTGGTATTGATGCGGCCATATGCGGTCTGCCGCACTCGACCGCGCAAGATGTTATCGCGCAACTGCCTGACAATGTGAAAATTATTGATATGTCGGCTGATTTCAGGCTGCGCAATGCAGATATTTATGCCGAATGGTATGGCCGCAGCCATGATAATGCAGACCTGTTGAGCGAGGCGGTTTACGGCCTTTCCGAGCATTATGCCGTTGAAATTAAAAAGGCGCGGCTGGTCGCCTGCCCGGGCTGCTATCCGACGGCAGCGTTGAGCGCGCTCTTGCCGCTGCTCAAGGCCGGTGTGTTGAGCAGCGATGATTTGATTATCGACGCCAAGTCAGGCGTCACCGGTGCCGGGCGCAGTTTGAAAGAGCAAAATCTGTTTTCTGAAGTGGCTGAGGGTATGAATGCCTATGGCGTTGCAGCGCATCGTCATGCCCCTGAGATTGAGCAAGAGGTCGCCAAAGCGGCCGGTCTCGAAGATGTGCGGGTCAATTTCACGCCGCATCTCGTGCCGATGAATCGCGGCGAATATGTATCGATTTATGCGCGCGCCAATGGCGCGACCGCGGCTGATATGAAGGCGGCATGGCAAGAATTCTATTCCGACAAGCCGTTTGTACGCGTGGTCGACGATGTGCCCGCGACGCGGCATGTGCGCGGTTCCAATTACTGCTTGCTGGCAGCCTTTGACGACCGTATTGACGGGCGGGTGATTTTGTTCTCGACCCTGGATAATCTGGTAAAGGGTTCAAGCGGGCAGGCCATTCAGAACATGAATTTGATGTTCGGTTTTGATGAGACGGCCGGTTTGCAGCAGCAACCGCTTTATCCGTAGGGGAAAGTCATGCTATTGCCATATTTGCATTGCACGAAAGGCCTTTAAGTGAACGGAAGAAAGATGGATCACGAATTTCATCGCATAGACAGACTGCCACCTTATGTGTTTGAGCGCGTCAACAAGCTGAAGGCGCAGGCGCGCGCAGACGGCAAAGACATTATCGATTTCGGCATGGGTAATCCCGATTTGCCGACACCGGAGCATATTGTCAAAAAACTGGTGGAAACCGTTCGCAATCCGCGCACCCATCGTTATTCTGCGTCAAAAGGTATTCCGGGCTTGCGTAAGGCGCAGGCCCGCTATTATGAGCGCCGCTTTGGCGTCAAGCTCAACCCTGATACGGAAGTGATAGCGACGCTTGGCTCGAAAGAGGGCTTTGCCAATATGGCGCAAGCCATCTCCAATCCGGGCGATGTTATTTTGGTGCCGAACCCGACTTATCCGATTCATGCCTTCGGTTTCATTATTTCGGGTGCCACAATTCGCCATTTGCCGGTGCAAGAAGGCGATGATTTTTTCGCCGTGCTCGACCAAGCGGTGGTGCACAGTCATCCCAAGCCGAAAGTGCTGGTGCTGAATTATCCGGGCAATCCGACGGCGGAAGTGGTTGGACTCGATTTCTATAAAGAGGTCGTCGCTTATGCCAAAAAACACGATATTATTTTATTGTCGGATTTGGCCTATTCCGAGATTTATTTCGATGAAGACAATCCGCCGCCGTCAATTCTTCAGGTGGATGGTGCAAAAGACATAGCGGTTGAGTTTACCTCGCTGTCAAAAACCTTCTCCATGCCCGGTTGGCGCATGGGCTTTGCTGTCGGTAATGAGAAGCTTATCGGTGCGCTGACCCGCATTAAATCATATCTCGATTATGGCGCGTTCACGCCGATACAGGTTGCGGCGGCAGCGGCGCTCGACAGTCCGGAAGAAATCATTCGTGACATTCGCGCGGTTTATAAAGAGCGCCGCGATGTGCTGATTGACGTGTTTCACCGTGCCGGTTGGAATGTGCCGTCGCCGCCCGCGACCATGTTTGCTTGGGCGCGCATACCCGCCCCATTTGCCGATATGAAGTCGCTTGAATTCAGCGAATTACTGCTCAAAGAGGCAGATATTGCCGTTTCACCGGGCATTGGTTTTGGTGAATATGGTGATGATCATGTGCGTCTTGCTTTGGTTGAGAACGAGCAGCGTATCCGGCAAGCCGGTCGCAGCTTGAAGCGCTTCATGGACGCGCATCTGGAAAAGAAGAAAACCGCATGAGCGACAAAATCCGCATCGGATTGGCCGGTCTCGGAACGGTCGGCGCAACCGTGGCAGCACGCCTGTTGCAGGGGGCTGTGCCGCACGCCGAATTGGTTGCAGTATCGGCTCGTGACGCAAACAAACAGCGCGGTGTGGATTTAAGCGCTGCTGATTTTGTCGCCGATCCGCAAGAATTGGTAAGCCATCACAATGTTGATGTCGTCGTTGAGCTGATTGGCGGCGAGAATGGTGTCGCTCTATCGCTGGTTGAGGCGGCACTCAAAAAGGGCAAGCCGGTAGTTACGGCGAATAAGGCAATGCTGGCTGCCCATGCGGCACCTTTGTCTGAATTGTCGGTCGGCGGCAATGTGCCATTGGCCTTTGAAGCAGCCGTTGCGGGCGGCATTCCGGTTATCAAAACCGTGCGCGAAGGACTTGCCGGAAACGATATTCACCGCCTTTGTGGCATTTTAAACGGCACATGCAATTATATTTTGAGCCGTATGGAGGTCGCCGGCTTGTCTTTTGACGATGCGCTGAAAGAGGCGCAGGAAAAAGGCTTTGCCGAGGCCGATCCCACGCTCGATGTGAGTGGTATGGATGCCGGTCAAAAGCTAGCTATCTTATCTGCGCTGGCCTATGGCGTTGCGCCGGATATGGATAATATTTCGGTGACCGGCATTGAGGCTATTATGGCGGCGGATATTGCCTTTGCCGCAGAGTTTGACAGTGTTATCCGCTTGGTCGGTTTGGCAGAGCGCAGCGGCTATGGGATTTACCACAGCGTGGAGCCGGTGCTGGTAAAAAGAAAGCATCCTCTGGCGCAAGTGGTGAACGAGTTGAACGCGGTCAGCATCAGCGCCATGCCCCTTGGTGAGATTATGCTGCAAGGGCCGGGTGCCGGTGGTGGGGCGACAGCCTCTGCCGTATTGGCCGATGTTTCCGACATTGCATCGGGCTTTGGCCGACCCTTATTCGACAGCACGGTGGCGGCCATGAAAGAATCGGCGTCGAAAAATGCGCCCGCCAGCGAGTTTTATATTCGCCTTGCACTGGCAGACCAGCCGGGCAGCATGGCTAAAGCGACGCAAATTTTGGCGGAAAACGGGGTTTCCATTGAAGAAGTTGTGCAAAGGTCATCAGAAGCAGGTGACAGTCATTTGCCGGTAGTTTTTATTACCCATCAAACGGAAAAAGCTGCTTTGACATCCGCCTTGTCGGCATTGGAGCAGCAATCGGAAATATGCAATTCGGTGCTTGCTTTGCCGGTATTTGTGGACGAGGTGTAGGAGATAATTATGGCATCAAAGAAAATAGACCGCGTGTTGACATTGGAATTGGCGCGGGTGACGGAACGCGCTGCAGTCGCGGCATCAACGTTGATTGGGCGTGGTGACGAGAAAGCAGCCGACCAAGCCGCCGTTGATGCCATGCGGCGCGAATTGAACACGCTCAATATTGACGGCGAAGTGGTTATTGGCGAGGGCGAGCGGGATGAAGCACCTATGCTTTACATCGGTGAGAAAGTCGGCACGGGCAAAGGCCCGAAAGTGGACATTGCCCTTGATCCGCTGGAAGGGACAACGCTGACTGCCAAAGGCATGCCAAATGCGCTGGCTGTTGTCGCTATGGCAGAAGGGGGTAGCCTGCTCAATGCCCCTGATGTTTATATGGAAAAAATTGCCATTGGCGGTGGCTATCCGGCAGGGATTGTGGATTTGGATGCCGACCCGGGCGATAATGTAAAAGCTTTGGCGAAGGCCAAGGGGGTCGGGGTTAACCTGATAAATGTATGTATTCTCGACCGTCCGCGCCATGCTGAAATTATCGCCAAAGTGCGCGAAGCCGGTGCACGCGTCACACTGATTACGGATGGCGATATTGCCGGCGTCATTCATTGCACCGATCCGGCAACGGGTATCGATATGTATATCGGCACGGGCGGCGCCCCCGAAGGCGTGCTGGCGGCTGCCGGTTTGCGCTGCACGGGCGGGCAAATGCAAGGGCGCTTGGTAACAGATAATGAAGACCAAAAAGAGCGCGCCGCCAAAATGGGAATCAAAGATTTCTACAAAAAATACGAAATGGAAGAAATGGCCAGCGGCGATGTTGTGTTGTCGGTCACCGGTGTGACTTCCGGCTCTATGTTGTCGGGAATTGAACGGCGCGGAGAGGAAATTTGGACGGACACGCTGCTCATGCGCTCATCGACCGGCACAATTCGCTGGATTAAGGCGCGCCACAGCCATATGGAAAAATTTCACATTGATGACTGATGAAGCTGACCGCGCTGCTTTGGGTGTTGCCCGATCTGCAGCGGGGCAGTTTTGGTTAATGCAGGAAAGCGATGACCGGCAGGTCTTGGCGTTGTCACAACGTTTGGGTTTGCCCGATTTATTGTGCCGCATGCTGGCGGCGCGTGGCATTACGGGCGAGCAAGCAGCGTCTTATCTTGACCCGAAATTGCGCGACTTGTTGATTGACCCTTCGCGCCTCACCGATATGGACAAGGCTTGTGAGCGACTTGCCTCTGCCATTATCAACGATGAGAAGATTGCCGTGTTCGGCGATTATGATGTCGACGGCGCAACTTCATCGTCCCTGCTTATTCGCTATTGGCGCGCCTGCGGTCGTGAGATGAATTTTTACATTCCTGATCGCACGGCTGAAGGTTATGGCCCCAATGAAGCGGCATTTCAGAAACTGTTTGATGACGGCTACAAGCTGCTCGTGACGGTCGATTGCGGAACCATGGCGCATGATGTTTTGGCCTCGGCCAAAGCCCGCGGCCAAGAAGTTATTGTCGCCGACCATCATCAGACAGGTGGCGGTCTGCCTGATTGCTATGCATTGATAAACCCTCGGCGTGCCGATGATGACAGCGGCTTGGGGCATCTCGCAGCGGTTGGCGTGACTTTCATGTTGCTGGTCGGTCTCAATCGATCACTGCGCCAAAAGGGCTTTTTCAAAGACCGCAATGAACCTGACTTAACCCACCTTCTTGACCTTGTGGCGCTCGGCACGGTGTGTGATGTCGTGCCGCTTGAGGGCATTAACCGCGCCTTTGTGCGACAAGGGCTTACGGTCATGCAGCAGGGGCGCAATCTCGGTGTGCAGGCGCTTGGCAGGGTCGCGCGCGCTGAAGGTGTTTGGGGTACATATCAGCTGGGTTTTCAGCTTGGCCCGCGCGTTAATGCCGGTGGCCGCGTTGGTCAGTCGGAAGTCGGGACGCGTTTGCTGACCACTGAAAGCCCTGATGAAGCGGCGGGCTTTGCTGCGCGGCTTGATGATTTCAACAGCCAGCGTCGGCTTATTGAAACCGAAGTGCAAGAGGCGGCAACGCGCAATGTTGAAGCAATGCTGGCACAAGGTAATGCGCCGCCGCCCTATATTTTGCAGGCCGGTGATGGTTGGCATGCCGGTGTCATCGGCATTGTTGCGGGTCGACTGAAGGATAAATATCATCGCCCCACTTTCATTATTGCCTTTGACGAAGACGGCTTGGGTAAAGGTTCAGCACGCTCGGTCAGTTCTGTCGATGTTGGTCGCGTGGTGGCGGGGGCGGTAGATGAAAAGCTTATCGAGGCAGGTGGCGGGCATGCCATGGCGGCAGGTGTGACGTTGCACCGAGACCAATTACCGGCTTTTGAGGCTTACCTCGGCGAGACGCTCGGCACACTGGCGCTCGATGCGCCGCGCCAATTACGGCTCGACGCCAGCCTGACCCCGAAAGCGGCGACCCGCGATTTATGGGAGATGATGCAGCAAGTCGGACCGTTCGGTGCGGGTAATCCTGAACCCCGCCTGGTGTTACCCGCTGTCAATGTGGTGAATCATGGCGTGGTCGGCGACGGGCATGTGCGCTGCGTGCTGGCGGGTGAAGGCGGCGGTCGGCTAAAGGCAATGGCCTTTGCTTCCGTGCCTGAAGAAGTGCGCTTGCTGATACAAACGGCGCGTGCGCCGCTTCATATTGCCGGATATCTCCGCGCTGATGATTGGAACGGACGGCGTGATGTGCAGTTTATGGTTCATGATGCCGCACCCGCTTGAGCGGCCTTTGGAAGGCTTGAAAAGCATGGCGTTTAAGGATATATCAACAGCCACCGAGCCATTGGAGCGCCCTTCGTCTATCGGTTAGGACGCCAGGTTTTCAACCTGGAAAGAGGGGTTCGATTCCCCTAGGGCGTGCCATGCTCGGCAATTTCCCCATTAACGCGTTGCCGTTTGATAGATGTTGTTATCGTCTTTCCAATAGACCTTAATGAATTGGTCACGCCCTGACCGGAAGCGATAATATTTATATTTGGTCGCCGCTTTTTTGTAATAATCCTGATGATAAGCTTCTGCCGGATAAAAGCCTTCCGCTTTGGCTACTTCGGTGGTTATCGGACGGCTGAATTTACCGGATTTATCCAATGCCTCAATTGCCCCTTCGGCCAGGCGTTTTTGGTCTTCATCGACATAATAAATTGCACTTGAATAATGCCGACCGCGATCGACAAAACTGCCCTTACCGTCGGTCGGGTCGTGCATTCGCCAGAATGCGCTCAATAATTCTTGATAACTGACCTTTGTGTCATCGTAAGGAACTTTTACTGTTTCGCGATGCGTTGTGCGCCCATAGGCGACATCTTCATAGGTCGGATAAGCTTTTTTACCGCCCATAAAGCCGGAAATGACATTGCCGACGCCGTCGATTTTCTCAAAGTCGGCTTCCGTGCACCAAAAACAGCCACCGGCGAAATAGGCAACCTTATCGGCTGCTTGTGCAGGGAGGGCGAAGGCTGGAGCCAATAAAAGCGCTGCGAAAAACTGTTTCATGGAGAAACCCTTTCTTATTGTGCTTTTGGTAGCAGACGAATGTGGCTATTTCTTGTCTTGCGCCTTCTCCGGCACTTGCGGCGGTTTATCGTCGTAAAGCGGCACCCAGTCACGTGCACGTTGCTTGCCGATGAGCCAGCTTTCCCTGTCCATTGACTCTTTAATTTGGTCAATTGATACCACGGCAGCAATCGGCGCGCCAAGATTCAAGCGGCTTGGATTGGTGAGATAGAGATGCGCCCATTTTGCCCCTTCAATCCTGTCTTCATCAGGCCCAAGGCCGGCAGCATAAAGCGCAATCATCACCGCTTGTGCTTCAAAATGGCCGGCGCGTGCAGCTTTGCCTATCCACGCCAAGCCGGCTTGGAAACTTTCCACGGCAAATATCTTTTTCCGGTCAGGTGCTGAGCCGCCATCAGTATCCAATCCCGCCAGTTGCAAATGGCATTCGCCCAGTGCTGTCTGCGCGTCTTCAAAACCGAAACCTCTTTTGGCAAGCGGCTCCAGCCTGATAATTGCTTCCGTGCAATTGCCCTGATGTTTGAGGATAAAGCCTTCCCAATAGGGGTTTGTGCGTTGCTTGGCTTCCGCTTGCCGACGCTGCAGGTTTTCGCGCGGCGTTTCGAGGCGGGTCTGCGCCAAAACTGCATCACCTATAAGCGTCGCAATGACAGCCAGAAAAATGAAACGATGGCCTACCAATGACCGATATTCTCCATTGATGCCCAAGGCTCTTGGACGGGTAGCGGGTCGCCGGACTGCAACAGTTCAATGGATACATTATCCGGCGAACGGACAAATGCCATTCGACCGTCGCGCGGTGGGCGGTTGATGGTAATGCCGGCGGCGGACAGTTTTTCGCATGTCGCATATATATCGTCGACCTGGTAAGCGAGATGCCCGAAGTTACGCCCTTCATCAACTTCTTTTTCATCCCAATTATGGGTCAGTTCAATTTGTGCTTCCGGCTGGCCGGGCGGGGCGAGAAAGACCAATGTAAAACGACCTTCTTCAACGTCAAAACGTCCGAGGTTTTCAAGCCCCAAATGGGTGCAGAAAAACTCCAGCGTGGCATCCAAATTAGTGACGCGGATCATGGTGTGCAGGTATTTCATTGCAAGCCTCTTAAGTTGACCGGTTTATTTTAACCCAAACTGCACATAAATGTGGTTTTCTTTTGGACACTGCTATTTAATGCACTCATGTTCAAAGAAATTGAATTCAATTCGCAACGCACCAATTGTCGCGGGCGCATATACGAGCCGAGTAGCAAAAACAGCAATGGTGCGGGCGTGGTGCTGGCCCATGGCTTTTGCGGCACGATGGATACGGGGCTTTTCCCCTATGCTGAGGCTTTCGCCAAGGCCGGGTTTCACGCTTTGGTGTTTGATTATCGCGGTTTTGGACTGAGTGACGGCACGCCACGCCAATATGTGTCTGTGCCGCGTCAAAAGCGCGATTGGGCGCGCGCCATTTATAAAATACGCAGCCACGCCGACGTTGACGCCGGCCGTATCGGCTTGTGGGGCATATCATTTTCGGGCGGTCATGTCATTCATATGGCGTATAAAGACCCGACCATTCGCGCCGTGGTGGCGCAAGTTCCCGCCATTGACCCGATTTTGTCGATGAATATTGGAAATTATGAGCGTGGTTTGAAAAAGACGCTGGAAATTCAACAACAGGTTTTTACGCGCATGAAAGACAGGCTGTTTTTCAAAAAGCCTGAAATGATGCTGGCAGCGCCGCGTAATGATAATGATCTTGCCGTGCTGGGCGCTAAGGAAGCACAGATTTACCCGAAATTGGGCGGCCCCAGTTGGCGCAATGAATTGCATCCTGACAGTTTCATTACAGGCAAGTTGGACGAAAACAATGCTTCGCTTTTGACGGATGATTTAACCGTGCCCATGCTTGTTCAGATGGGTAAAGACGACCGAGTGGTGTCCAATGAAGCGATTGGTAATTTTCCCCGCCGCTGCGGACCATTGGCCAAGCTGACTTCATATGATGCCGGACATTTCACCATGCTGCAGGATACCGCAGCCCGTAAAAATGCAATCCAAGAAGCCATCGCATTTTATAAAGAGCATCTCATTTTATGAGTGCAACATTGCGTCAATGGGTTCATGAAGCCGAGAATGTGGTGATTTTCACCGGCGCAGGCATGAGCACGGATAGCGGTATCCCTGATTTCAGAAGCCCCGGCGGCGTATGGACGCGCATGGCGCCCATTATGTTCCAAGATTTTATCGCCAGTGAGGAAAACCGCATTGAGGCGTGGCGCCGCAAATTCGCCATGGCCGATGAGCTTGGCACGCCGCAGCCCAATGACGGCCATAAGGCGGTCGCGCAGCTCGTTGCCGGTGGCAAAGTGTCTGCCGTGATTACGCAAAATATCGACAATTTGCACCAAGATAGCGGTATTGCCGAAGACAAGATTATCGAATTGCACGGCAATGGATCTTACGCCGTATGTCTCGATTGCGGATTGCGGCACGAGCTGAACGATATTCGCAGCGCCTTTGAAGGCAACAATATGGCCGCCGCACCGGGCTGTCAGAATTGCGGTGGTATGGTGAAAACGGCGACGATTTCCTTCGGCCAATCCATGCCGGAAGATCAAATGAAACGGGCTGAGGCGGCAACATTGAGTTGCGATTTGTTCATTGCTATCGGTTCGTCGCTGCAAGTTTTTCCGGCAGCCGGATTTCCCGTTTTGGCACGCCATAATGGCGCCCGGCTTGTCATCATCAATCGTGAGCCGACCGAACTTGACGACACGGCGTCACTGGTCATTAACGAAGAAATAACACCGACTCTGCAAGAACTCCTAAAGCTGGATAGTTAAAGGGAAAAAGGCGGTTTTTCCCCGCGTCAGTCCATGCGGTTAAGCTCAAATAAGCGCATGGGCAGATTTCTTCTTTTCTGTCGTCTGTTTTGTGCTAGCGAAGAAAGGTAACGCGTAAACCGAATAACAAGAAGAAGTAGAGGTTTTGCAATGTCTTCAGTTGATACCACAGAGGAAGTGGTTGGTGAGGTCGTATCTATTGAGGGTGTCGTTAAATGGTTCGACCCTGTTAAAGGTTATGGCTTCATCGTGCCTAATGATGGCGGCGTTGATGTGCTGGTGCACCATTCGACTTTGCGTCGTGGCGGCTATGATATTCTCTATCCGCAGGCGCGAATTAAATGCACCATTATCCAGCGGCAGCAGGGTTTTCAGGCCGACAAAATCATCGCGTTCGATAATAGCGAGGCGATTATTCCAACGGGTAATCCGCGCCCGACGGCAATATTGTCGGACATCACCGATGTCTCAGACTTTAAGCAGGCCGAAGTAAAATGGTTCAATCGTGAGCGCGGCTTTGGTTTTGTGAATGTCGAGCCGAACGGACAGGATATTTTCGTGCATATGGAAGTGTTACGGAAAGCCGGTATTGAAGCTTTGGTGCCCGGCCAGTTTGTTTTGGTGCGTTTCGGCACCGGTCCCAAAGGACTAATGGCCACTGATGTCCGGCGCATTGATAGCGGCATGGCACTGCAAAGCGGCGAGGACGATATTTATTTGCAAGAGGGTGACGAACAGCCCCCGCTGGCCGATGATGCCGCCAATGCCGAAGAGCATGAGAGCAATTAATAGCTGACCTTTTAAGGTTGCTTGCGCCCTGCCGCGCCCTGTGGCAGGAAGAGACATGAGTGTGTCTTCCGATAATCCGTCTGATGACTTTGCCGTGCCGGAGCCGTTTCGGCTCAGTGTGCGTCGTGGGCCATTTACCACCCATAATGGGCCGTGGTTTCATTGGGCTGAAGAAACCGACTGGCGGCAAGGCGTGCGCTTGCTGGACCGTCATTGCAACAGTCGCGGTATTGTTCATGGCGGCTTTCTGAGCAGCTTTGCCGATGGGCTGGCCGCCACCGCCGTGTTCCGTGAGATTAAGCGATCGTCGGTCACCATTAAGCTAAATACCGAGTTTCTGCGCTCGGCCAAAGAGGGCGAATGGCTGCAAGGCACGGCGCAAATTACCCGCGCTACCGGCAAAACGGCTTTTGTTGATGCCTATGCATGGACGGGCGAGGGGCGCACTATCCCAATGGATAATCTGATTTTCAGAAGCGCCGCCGTATTTCGCCTGATGGAAGCACGCGCCGATTGATATTTGATGATAGATGCATGGACAGAATAATATTTGCATCTCGGTCGTTATTGGCTAGAGTTTAACGCGCATTTGTTGATTGTTTGATTCGTGATGTTAATTTTTTTGCAGGATACAGTGTTCAAGGAGAATGAATTCATCTTTTCCTTATCATTCGTCAGGGTGTTACGGAAAATTACGTCTGGAAATTGTATTGAATCGTTTTAGGCCGCTGCGCAATCTGCAAGGCGGTTTTTGTTTGGAGCGAAGTTATGAGAAAAGTTTTTGTTTTGGGTTTAAGTCTAGTGCTGTCAATGCCGGGTACCGCCATTGCACAAGAAGCTTTTGAGGCTGAGGGAACGGATTTTTCTAACACTGAGACGAATGTTTGGGTTTTGGATTCGGCCAATCAACTGGTCCAGCAGTCTTCAGTTTTATCGTGTTATTTCAGCAAGTTACGCCCAGATGTGATGAGTAATTATGAATATGAGGCGCTGATTGAATCGGAAGCGTGTAATCCCAATGCCGGCAATGGACAAGATGACCGCGAAGGAAAAGACTATGATCGAGCGGTCGTCAAATCGACCTTGTCCACTGTATTTCCCCCGACGCAAGAAATTACGGCTTGGATATCCGGCAGTCAGGGCGGTTTTGATACACAGGATATTTACCACACGATTGCAAAACAAAATGCCTCCACGGCACCGCCATTTGGTGAGTGGTATTCGTCGTTCTATCGTTCCAAATATGGGGCGCTTGACATGACGCCCGACACGAGCGGCTTTTTCGGGTTTATCGATGTTACGGAGGATGATGCGGAAGATACATCACGTATGCAGTCAGGTTTATTGGTGAGCAACACGCCTACCGATTTTTATTACATTACCTCGGTTACAGAAATTGATCGTGCCAATCGCGGCGCTGCCTTTATTGGTGTCTATGCCGACGAAGCCAATTTAGGGGTTGTTTTGACAGGCAAAGCATCGCCGGATTATTATTTTCGGGCAGATTTCTCAGCACCTGACGTATTGGATAGGGATAGTTATCAGCTTCAAGGAGTTGGCTGCTATGAGCGAGATAATCCTTATAATCTTGTTTATACCTATACGTTGTTTGATGAGCAGGGAGCCGAAAAGGAATTACAGGGCGGCTTTGGCTTCACCTATGACGATGATGGCACCGAGCAGCGCGGATATTACGGAAATTGGGGGGTTTGGTTCAATAGTAACTATAATTTCACTCCGACAAATAACAGCTTGGACGCCAGTTCCGACGGAGAATCCGGAACTTTAAAATGGGCGGCGGGCAAAATGTATAGAATGAACCAAGTAACGGAAGCATTGACCGACGGCACCACTTTTGAAACGTGGGCAGGCGGCCAGGCTGTTGCCACTTGGAATGGATTATCTTTTGACCTAGTGGCTGAAAAAGATGGCGTAAATTTGAATTATGATGAAATAACGGGCACAGATGTTTCGAATGACCCGTGGAAAGGACATATGTGGTCACGGGAAAAAAATGCATCAGTTTATTGGGGTGGCGGCGATAGTGTCACGCTTAACGTTCGAGAAAGCGTTGTTACCAATACGGCATTATTGACGGCGGCCTCTACCGAATTTGAAGCGACGGGAGATAGGGGATTGGCTTGCACGACGGGCAATAATGACAATCTCCCTGTCACTTATGATAACGCTGATAATACCTCAGTGTTTCAGGCAAGCATAAGTGCAAACCAGAAATACTTCCTAACCGGTGCAGAGCCAGCCAATGGCTTTGAGCCGCGCACCCTATATTGCGATAAAGACAATAACGGTGAGTTGAATGCCGGTGACCTGCCTGTCCGTTATGATTTCAACGTTGCCGGTGGTAATCAATACACGACCTATGATACTTCACCTGCGACCGGAACTTATGACAAAAGTTGGCCATATCAGACAGTTGCATTGGTTCGGACGTCAGATTTTGGGACAGGTGATTGTGCCAACGACTCAAAGGCCGATTGCCAAGAATACCAATGGAGTTTTGGGGCATATCAATGGGATCAATCAACTTTGGCTTATAATGCCGACGAGTCGTTATATATCGTCGATGAACCGATCCGCTTCAAATATGAATTTGCCGCTGCAAATGACCGCAATCAATCGGTCGGCGCCTATACATTTACCGCAGAAGCAGATTATGCCAATCCGCGCTTATGCACGGGCGATGCCTACGAAGTTGACGGCGTCAGCTATATAGATTGCAGTATCTCGACCAATAGTTTTGTCGATAAAACATTCTTCTTGCAATATGACGGCACAAATTTGCATGGTCTTCCATCAGGGTCTTTCGTGGCCGGTCAATACCATTTCTGGGCAAATCTGATAAATCTGAAGGACGGTTTGCAATTAACGGCATTGGATGGAACCAATTATCGCATCAAGGCGGTTCAGATGAGCGAAGTGCCTAAACCAGCCAATCAGAATGACTATCAGGCATGTAAAGATGCAGGGGTATATTATGATGATGCCGAATCTCTCGGTTTGGGGCCGAGCGATGTCCCCAATCCGGGCGATCGGGCAAATTTCCCATTGCCGTCAGCTACGCCAGCCTCACAGCCTGATGACGACAATTTGTTGTGCACCGTAACCCACGGGGATACGACCAGTTGCGAAGCCGCTATTGCAGCGCAGTAAATGAGGGAAGAGAAAAGTTTCAGTAAACTGAATTTTACTCGCCTGTTTAGGAGCATTAAAATGTTAAAATTTATTTCGGTTACCATCTTTTCATTGGCGCTTGCTGCCTGTAGCGGCGGAGGCGGTAGCGACGGGTCAAGTTCCAGCTCGGATTCGCAAGCACCGGCCTTTACTGGCTTTAGCGCGCCCGAGGGGATCTCGCCTGTGCCCCCGCGCGAGGATTAAGCAGCGCGGCAATCGACCACTTTAGGACGGCAAGGCAGCTTGGATAATGCTGCCTGCTGAATACTTATCGATGGAGGTTGAAACCGATATCCATATGGTCTAAGCACTCTTGCAGTCGGGGCTTGGCGCAGTCTGGTAGCGCACCTGGTTTGGGACCAGGGGGTCGCAAGTTCGAATCTTGCAGCCCCGACCATTATCGTATAGTTGCGTATTTTGTTTGTTGACCGCAGTTTTCTTACTTTTTCTTGAAAGTATGAGGCTTACAGCGTTCCATTCGAGTGGACTGGAGTAGACAAAATCAACAAAATATCTACAGTTTGCCGTTCTATTTCGACAATAGAACGGCAAATAGAACGGCAATCAACGCTACCTATCGACTGCTTGGCGAAGGTAATCTGGCGACAAATGTAAGTAGTTTATTAAAGCAAATTATTCCTCGCTTACCGTGACAGTTCGGCCATTCAGTACAACTTGCGAGACAAGTAGGGTTCCGTTCACGTCAAATGTATAAGCGTTAATTGCGTCTGTAAGATTAAAACCAATTCGTAGGCCCTCGGTTTCGTTATTAATTGTTATAGGGCTTTGCTTTTGCATCACCGTAAGCATGAATGAAATGTCTTCGGAAGATTCTGCAAGTCGCTTTTCTTGGTCTAATAAATAAACGTTCTGATAAGCGTCTGCAGAAGGAGTAAAATTCGCGACTGTGGAAGATGCTTCAGGAACTGACATTATTGGTTGGAAAGTATTCGCAAAAAAATTGTTTACCCGAACGGTAGATAGTCGCTTTATTTCGGGGTCTGTGTCGGTGCAATGACTGGCATAGGAATTGGGGGACTGGTACATATGGTCCAAATTCACCGGGTAGTTAGGGGCCTGGCAAAACCGTCCTTGAAGAAACCCTGGCTCTCCAGTTTCGGTTCCACCTGTAATCTGTTGAGCATATTCGGCCACACCCTGATATTGAGCCTCGTTCTCAATAACAACGTAGAAATAGCTATAATCCCCGTTAGGAGGGCGAACTACGTCTACAGCCTCTTGAGTAGAGCCAAAGGTTAAATCAACAGAAATTTCATTCGCTAACACACTTTCACAGCTGTCTAGTTGTCCTGCCGATGTTGTAAATTCTGGTAATGCTTTACACAGTCCAATATCGTTTACTTGGTAGATTATTCTTTCCGCGTCGGTACGACAAATAGATAGGGGATCATTTCCAGATATCACTAATTGCCCATCCTCATTTTTTGAGCATGCAGCATGGGCCGTTGTGGTCAAAAAAATGACCGTTGAAACGGCTGCTAATATAGCTGTCCGCGTCCTTTCCATGTCTAAATTCCTTCAAATGTTATGGAGAAACCATTTTGCGTATTTTGCTTCACAATCTGATTGCTCCGCCGGACTTTTTCGAAGCGGCGCTCCGTGATGTCGACCAGCGCATAGGCTTTATCTGATAGCAAGACCGGCTGCTGCACATATTGTTGCTGGTGAAAGCGGGCGACATTGAAAGACAGCGAAACAAAATCCGCATCATTGGCTGCATTATTGTCATAAGAGGTGCTGCCCGCTTCCAATTCAAAACCCATCGGCAAAGCTGAGCGCAGGCTTATCGTGTCGCCTTCGAGGTCATTAGCACCGTTCTCGCCATCCCATTTGAAGCTTTTGGCATGAACACGGGTATTGGGCAGATAGGGGAGTGGGACAGCTAATTCCATATCCATTCCATCTAGTGCTGTTTCTTCTGCGCCATTGACGTTTTCGGTGTCTGACAGAGCCGTATAGCTGTTAACCCTAAAGTCTCCGACAGAGGTTAAGACTTCTCCGCCAACACTCATCCGTTCGTGGCCCGCATCCCATTCATTGTCATAAAACAGATTGAGCCCAGCAATGACCTTGCCGTCATTTAAAATCCAGCGCTGTCCGAGACCGAGATTGAGCGTGTCATCATCATCTGTGGCGATGACGCTGCCTTGAAAGAAAGTGGCGCGACCGGCTTCTGCATTGTCATAAAGCGGCTGAACGGTGAAGATTGAAAACCGCGTATCGTCGCCATCCAAATCGGTAATATCAATTTCGACATTTCGGAACCGCTCAGAGAGCGATTGTTCAATGCGAG
>CATDDF010000029.1 GCA_949498175.1 Alphaproteobacteria bacterium
GCTTGTTTCAGCGCGGCGGCGACCTCGGCCGCGTGGCCTTCATAATCATCATCGCCTGCGCAAATCACGGCGATTTTGGCATTGGATTTTTTGAAAGCCTCGGCAATCGCTTGTGCATCGGTGCCGCCATCGCCGCTTACCGAATGCAGACCACCGGCGGCATAAATATTGGTAGCGAAATTGGCGCGCGGCGTGAAGCCGGCCATCTCGCCAATATTGGCAAGAAACACTTTCGGCTTGGCTTTCTGTGCCGCATGTCGCAGTTCCTCATAGGCGGCTGACAAGCGATAGCCATTATCACCGCCCGTTGCCAGCGGCGCTTCCTCCAGATTGGGAAACTCACTGACCCCGACCAAAGGCATGGCGCGTTTGTCAACGGCAGCATCAAAGGCGGCACGCGCATCGGCAAGTGCGGCACTGATTGTATCTCCGGCGGCGGAAAGACCGCCGGCCGCTTCGATTTTTTGGAACTCAGTCCAAGCGCTTTCGACAAATTGTTGCGTCAGACTTTCAATATACCAACTGCCGCCTGCCGCATCGGCAACATGGCCGATATGACTTTCTTCTTGCAGAATCACTTGCGTGTTGCGGGCAATGCGCCGCGTCAGCGTATTATCGGTTGCGCCGGTCGCCGAGCATGGGGCAACCGTCAACATATCGACACCGGCAATGCCTGCGCCCATAGCGGCCGAGGTGGCGCGCAAAATATTGACCCAAGGGTCAACATCGGAAAAGGCGCGCAGACTTGTTTCGGCGTGAATTTGCGGAGGTGTATCGGGCGCGCCGACCGCTTCAGCGATATTGGCGAACAACACCCGCGCGGCTCGTATCTTGGCCAATGTGGCGAAGAAGTCGACATCGGCGGAGATGGTCATGGTAATTTTGGACAAGGCCTCGGCGGCATCCATGCCTGCGGCTTCCAAAGCGCGCAAGCCTTCGGTCAGTTCGGCCAGCATCCAGCCAAGCTCTTGCGGCACACCGGCACCTTGCGCGTGAAACGCAGCGCCATTGGCGGTCATCAAACGGGCTGACGGTCGGTCTGCCGCAATATCGGCTAGCCCCGCCGCGTCGTCGGCTGACAGATTGAGGAATATCGGCACCTCGTCAATGCCGCGCTTATCCAATAAGTCCAGCACGGCGCGCGCCGTGTTTGCATTGGCTGAGGCCAGCGAGAGCGGCGCAATGTCGAGCATGACATCGGCCAATAAGGCGTCGAGACCTTTTGTATCCAAATCCTGCGCACTGAAATCGAGCACCAGAGCGCTCACGCCGCCGGCCAAATCGGTCAAAACCGCATCATTGTCTGCGCCTTTGCGGCCAATAATGACGCGCTGGGCAATATGCCAAGGCAGAAATTTATTATTCAGCACACACGCGCCGCGTGTGAAAGGAGCGAAGCCGGGCAGGCCTGCTTGGTCGGCTGCGGTTTGGCTGTTGGCCTCCGTGTAAAGCGGTAGGCGTTCAAAACCGGCTAGCTCGGTTGAATTGAGACTGTCGATGGATTTGCCGCGCAAGGCGGTTTCAACCGCTTGCAGCCAGTCATTTTCCGACGGCGCGCCAGATTCATTTCCCAGTTTCAATTCGCTCATAAACAGCTCTCCCTAGCCGTCTTCTGTCGTCAGTAAATAACTGATGGATAAAA
>CATDDF010000030.1 GCA_949498175.1 Alphaproteobacteria bacterium
GATAAGGGCTGGACGATTGCCAAATTCCTATTGGGCAATGAGCGCTCAGGCATTGCCGGTGTGGCGCGCTCCAAAAAAGCCATTGATCGCTTGCGTGATATTGCGCGCGCCGAATTGGAAGACGGTGCGCCGCTTTTGGACTCGGCTGATTTCTCCAAGAAGATTGCAGAGCTGGAAATTGACCTGACGGCGCTGGAATATACCGAATTGCGCACTTTGGCCTCCGAAAGCAAAGGTCAAGGCCCGGGTCCGGAAAGCTCAATCTTGAAAATCAAGGGCACGGAAATCCAACAACGGATTACAGAACTGACAATGGAAGCGGTCGGCAATTACGCCTCCCCCTGGGTGCCGCAGCTTGACCGTGGCGATAATTATCTGGCCATTGGGCCGGACCATGCCGAAGGCGTGTCGCAATCTTATTTTAACAATCGCAAGACCTCGATTTATGGCGGGTCGAACGAGATTCAGCGCAATATTATTGCCAAGATGGTTTTGGGCCTTTAGGATTCAAAGCGAATTTGAAGAGGAATTGAACAGTGGATTTTAGCTTTACCGAAGAACAAACCCTGCTCCGCAACATGGTGCAAAGCTTTGTGCAGGATAATTATGATTTCGATGCACGGATGAAAATTGTCCGCAGCGAAGAAGGCATGAGCCAAGAAATTTGGCAGCAATTTGCCGAGCTTGGCTTGCTGGCTGCGCCGTTTTCGGAAGAAATGGGTGGTCTTGATGGTGGGCCGATTGAGACCATGATTATCATGGAAGAATTGGGTCGCGGTTTGGTCGTCGAGCCTTATCTGCCGACGGTGGTTTTGTGCGGTGGCATTCTGTCGCGTCACGGCTCTGACGCGCAAAAAGAAGCGCAATTGCCGGGCATTATCGGCGGTGAAGATATTTGGGCGCTGGCTTATGCTGAGCCGCAAAGCCGTTTTAATCCGGCTGATGTGCTGACTTCAGCCAAGGCCGATGGTGACGGCTATGTGCTGAACGGCACGAAAGCGGTTGTCGTGGCCGCGCCTTGGGCCAGCAAATTGATTGTCTCGGCGCGTATTTCCGGCGAGCAACGCGACAGCGACGGGCTTGGCTTGTTTATCGTTGAAAAATCGGCCGACGGTGTCTCGACACAAGATTATCCGACCGTTGACGGCAATCGCGCCAGCGAAGTGACATTGGAAAATGTCGCAGTCGGCGCCGATGCGCTGATTGGTGACGCGGGCAATGGCCTGTCCATACTTGAAGAAGCCCTGGATTTCGGCATTGGCGCGGTTTGCGCCGAGGCCATTGGCCATATGAAATGCCTGAATGATGCAACGGTTGAATATTGCAAAACGCGTAAGCAATTTGGAGTGCCGATTGGCAGCTTCCAAGTTCTGCAGCACCGCATGGTCGATATGTTCATGGAATATGAGCAATCCGTCTCCATGACCTATATGGTCAATATGAAACTGGTTGAAGGCGAGGCCGAGCGGCGTAAGGCGGCGGCCGGTGCGAAAGTGCAAATCGGCAAATCGGGTCGCTTTGTCGGCCAAGAAGCCGTGCAATTGCATGGCGGTATGGGGATGACGGAAGAACTGAATGTCGGTCACTACTTCAAGCGACTGACCGTTATCGACACGCAATTCGGTAATGTTGACCATCACCTGAAGCGCTTCGCAGCCGCTTAAGTTTCCCATGCTGGATTTTGACCAGCAGGGTCATATTGTAACCCTGACCATCAACCGGCCCGACATGCGCAATGCGCTTGGCGAGCCGGGCGATGGCGGGGTTTTTTCAGATGCGGTGGCGCGCATTAATGCCGATCGCGAGGTGCGCTGCGTGATTTTGACCGGTGCCGGTTCGGCCTTTTCAGCCGGTGGCAATATCAAAGCCATGCAAAGACGCGATGGGCCGTTTGCCGGTTCACCGGCGCAAATTGCCGATGGCTATCGTCGCGGCATTCACCAAATCGTTAAAAGCCTGTGGGAGCTGGAAGTGCCGGCCATTGCCGCCGTCAATGGCCCGGCCATCGGCTTGGGTAATGATGTGGCGTGTCTGTGTGATATGCGCATTGCCTCTGAAAAAGCGATTTTCGGCGCGACTTTTTTGAAAATCGGGCTTATTCCAGGCGATGGTGGGGCCTGGCTTTTGCCGCGCATTATCGGCTGGGCACGTGCTTCGGAGCTTTTATTTACCGGCAAAACCATATCGGCTGATGAGGCATTGGGCTGGGGTCTTGTGTCGCAAGTTGTAGCAGATGACAAATTGCTCGAAAGCGCGCATGATATGGCTCATGAAATTGCAGCGCAAAGCGCGGAAGCGTTGCGCGCTGCCAAGCGCTTATTGCGTCACGGTCAAAACAGTGATTTCGCAAGCGTGATGGAGATGTCGGCCAATGCGCAAGCCTTGATGCATATGAGTGACGACCATTCAGAAGCGGTGGCGGCGATGTTGGAAAAACGGCCGGCAGAGTATAAAGACAAATAATGACGGGAGACTGATGATGAAAGTAGGATATATGGCAACCTTGAAAGTTGCCGATGGTAAGCAGGCGGATTTTGAAGCGGCCTTTGCCGAAATGCAAAAAGCGGTGGCGGCTGATGAGCCGGGCACGCTGCAATATGATTTGATGCAAGATGAGGCCGATCCGACGACCTATCGCGTATTCGAAATTTACGAAAGCGAAGAGGCGCGTAAAGCGCATGGCAGATCAGAAGCCTTTGGTGCAGCGGCAGCCCCGCTGGGCGGCGGTGTGATGGCAGCAGCCCCCGACGTTGTGCCGGTTAAATTCATATCTTAAGGAGCGACCAATGGATTTGAAATATAGTGCAGAAGACGAAGCCTTTCGTCAGGAAGTGCGTGATTTTATCGACGAAGCTTTCACGCCGGATATTCGCCGCGAATGCGAGCGCTCGAAAAACGGCTATATCACCAAAGACAGCCATGTGACTTGGCAAAAGCGCCTTTATGAAAAAGGCTGGGCCGCACCCAATTGGCCGACCGAGCATGGCGGCGCCGGTTTTACGCCGACACAAAAATTCATTTTCACGCAGGAAATGGAAGCAGCCGGTGCACCGCATACCATCGCCTTCGGCATGACCATGGTTGCGCCGGTGATTATGAAATTCGGCACGGAAGAGCAAAAAGCCAAATATCTGCCCGATATTCTGGCGTCAAATGTTTGGTGGTGTCAGGGCTATTCCGAGCCCGGTTCAGGTTCCGACCTTGCCTCACTGCAAATGAAAGCGGAAGATAAGGGCGATCATTTTCTGTGTAATGGCACCAAAATATGGACGACCATGGCGCAGCACGCCGACATGATTTTCTGTCTTGTGCGCACGTCCAATGAAGGCAAACGCCAAGAGGGCATTTCATTTCTGTTGATTGATATGCACACGCCGGGTGTCACCGTGTCGCCATTGGTGACGTTGGACGGGCCGGCTGAGGGCGCGCAAGAGATTAACCAAGTATTTTTTGAAGATGTGAAAGTGCCGAAAGAAAACCTTGTCGGCAATTTGAACGAGGGCTGGACCTGCGCCAAATATCTTTTGGAATTTGAGCGTGGCAATCCCTATTCCGGTGGTCTGTATCGCAGTTTGGAAAAAGTCAAAAAATTGGCCGGTGATGTTGTCAGCAATGGCAAATCTTTACTGGAAGATGATGACTTTGCATCAAAAATGGCCGACCTTGAGCGTCAGATTATGGTCATGGAAGCAACCGAGTTGCGCATCTTCTCCGAGATTAGTGCCGGTCAAAATATCGGCCCCGGCTCGTCTTCCATGTTGAAGACGCGCGGCTCCGAATTGCAGCAAGAATTGTCGCAATTGGGCATGGAAGCGGTCGGCCAATATGGCCTGCCCTTTGTTGAAGATACTTTGGCCTCGACCAATGAAAGCGATATCGGCATGGCCGGTGTTGCGCCGGTCACGCCGCGTTATTTCAACTATCGCAAAACATCGATCTATGCCGGTTCGAATGAAATTCAGCGCGGCATTATTTCAAAGGCCGTGCTCGGCCTTTAAGCGTTAGAAAAGAGATAAAGAAAGGCGCGGCCGCGGGTGCGCCTTTTTTATGGGCTACATAAACAGGCGGGCAAGCAGCATCAGCGCGAAGACGGCGAGGAAAATACCCGCCGCCGCGCCGGTTGAGGCAATGCCCGATACCAGCCCGCTTTCGCGGCTGGTTTCTTCGCTGATGCGGAAAATGGTGAGAATGGTTTTTTGTGCCCATGCCACCGCGCCGAACCATAATGTCAGCACCGGCATGGCAAGGCCTTTGACGACGCGCGGTATGGCGCGGCGCAACAGCCAATCCGTGTTGAGCACGGTCGAGTCAATTTCCGGCGGATAAAGCCCACGGACAATTAAGAAGACAAAGGCTAAAACGGCAAACAGCAAGAGTTGCAATTCGCCCAAAACATGACCGGTCTCCCACACATCATATTTCACCTCATAGGGCAAAAGCGCATAAAGCGGCTGTGGGAAAATACCGATAATCACGCATAATGCGGCGGCAATGCCCATGGCAATCAGCATATTGAGCGGCGCTTCTTTGACCTTGAATTTACGGTCATGGCCGAAAAAGGCGAAATAGGGGATTTTAATGCCCGAATGTTCCAGCACACCGGCCGAGGCGAATATCAACGCCAGCCAGACGAAGAAATAACCCTCTTTGGCGGTCGCGCCAATGGTCAGCGATTTGGTGACAAAGCCCGAAAAGAGCGGAAAGCTGGAAATCGACACCGCACCGATAATACAGAATATGGCGGTCAGTGGCATTTGCTTCCACAAGCCGCCAAGCTCGCTGGCTTTTGCCGTGCCGGTGCGGAACAACACCGCGCCCATGCTCATAAACAAAAGCGATTTATAAATAATATGGGCGAAGGCGTGCGCCACGGTGCCGTTCAAAGCCAGCTCCGTGCCGACGCCAATGCCGACCACCATAAAACCCAATTGGTTGTTTAGAGAAAAGGCCAAGACGCGGCGCAAGTCATTTTCAATCACCGCGAAGAAGACGGGGAATAATGTCATCACTGCGCCGACCCAAATCAGCGGTGTCAATCCGGCGAAGCACAAAGCCAGCATATAAATCGATAGTTTGGTGGTGAAGGCCGACAAAACAACCGTGCCGGTCACTGAGGCTTCGGGATAGGCGTCTTGCAACCAACCGTTCAAGAACGGGAAGGCAGCCTTTATGCCGAAGGCGAGCAGCACGCAGAAACCGGCCGGTGTGGTTGCGTCCAATGCGGTGATGGCAAAGCCTGCACCCTCGCGCCATAGGAGCACGGCACCGGCCAGCAAAATCACGCCGGAGGCGACTTGCATCAGCAAATAGCGCATCGCCGCGCCCATGGAGCGCGCCGTATTTCCGTCCAGCACCAGAAACACTGAAGTGAAAGCGGTCAATTCCCAATAAATAAAGAGGGTCAGGAAATCACCGGCAAACAAGGCGGCAATGGCCGCGCCGGCATAGGCCAGCCCCGCCATGGCGGTAATTTTGACGTCTTCATGCATGGCATAAATGACATTGAGCGCCGCGGCGATATGGAAGACCAAGGCAAAGGGTTTGGTTATCGCCTCGGCGCGCACCAAAATGAGATCAATACCGGCCAGATTGGCGGTCATATGCACGCCGGGTGCGATTTGCCAAACCGACCAACCGGAAAAGGCAATAAGCGCCAGCATATAATAATTGCGCACGAAGGGCGGCAGCAGCGGCACGGCCAGCGCGCCTAAAATCAGCATCATGCCGGGAATGGCGAAAATGGCATCAAGCATCGTCATCTCCGTCATAATAATCAGGCGCGCGCATCACCAGCTTGCGCAGCAACACGCCACCGCCGACAACAATGCAAAAAGCGACAAAACCGAATAGGGCAAAGAAGAGCGGTGTTGCCTCAAGGGCGAAATAAGCATGGCGGTGAATGATGAACTCGGCAACAAGCAGCCCCGCGCATATAAGCAAAAGGGCGCGAATGAAGCGGCGTCCGGCAATGGAAATTTCGGGTTTGTCACTCATCTCAGCCTCCGAAATCCAAAATGAACATATCAATGGCGAAGAACAGCGCCAGCGACATCAGCGCGGTCAGGCATAAGGGCAGCACCATGGTCAGCGGCGCTTCTTGCACCGCTTCGCTTTTCAGCCCGTGGCTCGGCTTGGCAAAAAACCCGCGCAGCACAATCTCGCCCAAATAGACCAGATTGAGCAGCGAAGAAATCATCAGCACGGCCAAAACCAGTAAGTGACCATTATCCAAAGCGCCGCCCATCAGCATGATTTTTGACCATGCGCCGGCCAATGGCGGCACACCGATAATCGACAGCGCCCCCAAAGCAAAGGCGGTGAAGGTGACCGGCATGACGCGGCCCAGCCCGTTCATCTGTTTGATGTCGGTCAAATGATGCGCCACATAAATCGCACCGGCGCAGAAGAACAGGGTAATCTTACCAGCCGCATGAGCGGCAATGTGCAAAGCCGCGCCGCTCGCCGCCAGCGAGGTCGCCAATGCCGCGCCCAAAACAATATAGCCCAACTGGCTGATGGTCGAATAAGCAAGTCGCGCCTTCAAATTGGTTTTGCTCATGGCGACAATGGAGGCGGCGAGAATGGAGAAACTGGCAAGCCAGACCAGCCAATCGCTGCTGCCGGTCTCGCGCAGAAAATCAATGCCGAATACATAAACCGCCACTTTCAAGACGGTGAAGACACCGGCTTTCACCACGGCGACAGCGTGCAAAAGCGCGCTGACCGGGGTCGGCGCGACCATGGCGGCCGGCAACCAACGATGTAGCGGCATCAGCGCCGCCTTGCCGATACCGAAAGCAAATAATGCCAGCAAAAGCGGCACATAAAACGGGTCGATATGACCGGCCAAAATGCCGCCTGCAGCAAAGTCGAGCGTGCCGGTCAGCACCCAAATGCCGATAACGCCGAAGAGCAATAAAATCACCGAGCTGGCGACCAATATGCCGAGATAAATCCGCCCCGCCCGCATGGCTTCCGGCGTGCCCTTATGGGTCACCAGCGGATAGGTTGAGAAGGTGAGGATTTCATAAAATACGAAAAGCGTCAGCAAATTGCCCGATAGCGCAATGCCCATGGCGGCGTGAATGGCAATGGCATAAAAAAACATGAAACGCGTATGGTTTTGTTCTCCCGCGCCGCGCATATAACCGACCGTATAAAGCGTTGCCACCGGCCATAACACACCGGCGACCAGTGCAAATAATTTGCCTAACGGTTCGGGGGTGAAGCTGATATCGAGACCGTCGGCCAGAGACAGGATAAAAAGCGTGTCACCGGCTGGGCGGCCATAAAGTTCAATCGCGCAAGCGGCGGTGATGAGGCCGATGAGCAAAGCCTGCCCGTCGCGCAGATTGGGCTTATCGCGCAGCACCAGCACCAAAGCCGAGGCCAAGAGCGGCAGCCCCAATAGGGCCAATATCAGTGTATCAGCGGCCATCAGCGTGCGCCTCCGATAAATACATGCGCCGCCGCATAGGCCGCATCAACCAGCGGGCTTGCGAAAATGCCGAAGCCGATTGTGGCAATCACCATCAGCCAAGCGGGGACATAATGCACCGGCGTTTCGACCAAAACCGGCGCGCCTTTCGGGCGCTCCTTCAGCCAGGCCGTTTCAATGATTTTCCAAACATAGGCCAATGCCAAAGCCGAGCTGATGAAAGTCAGCGCGGCCAGCAGCCAGAAATCTTGTTCCAATAGCGCGCGTACCAAATATAATTTGGAAATGAAACCGGCGGTCAGGGGCACACCGATAAGCGCCAAGCCGCCGACCAAAATGGCGGTCATGGTCAGGGGGATTTGCCGCCCGGCGCCTTGAATGGTGCCCATACCGGCACGCCCGACTTGCGCGGCAATCGCGCCAATGGCCAGAAACAATGCCCCCTTCATCAGCGCATGATTGAACAAATGGATAAAGGCGGCGGCGAGGCCGGTAGCGCTCATTGCGCCAATGCCAATGGCCATATAACCAAGCTGGGCAATTGATGATTGCGCAAAGAGTTTTTTCAAATCGGTTTCCAAAATGGCAGCCAACGTGCCGACAAAAGCACCGGCAATGCCGAGCGTCAGCACCAGCAGGCCGACCGCATCGGCAAGCCCCGGGAAATCAATGCCGAACACGCCAAACACCAAACGGATAAGCACATAGACCGAGACTTTGGTGGCGGTAGCCGCCATCAGTGCAGACACTGCGGAGGGCGCATGGGCGTAAGCCGGCACCAACCAGAAATGCAGTGGGAACAGGGCCATTTTCAAAAACAGGCCGAGCGCGATAAAGGCCAAAGCGGTAAAGGCGGCGCGCGTCGACTGCACATCGGCCAATCGGTCGGATAAGTCGACCAAATTAAGCGTGCCGGTCAGCATGTATAAAAGCCCGAGGCCGATAACGTAGAAGGTCGCGCCGACCGTGCCGAGAATGAGATAGTTGAAAGCGGCGGGCAAAGCGCGGCGGTCGCGCCCTGCGCCCATGGCGACCAGTGCATAGGCCGAGAGCGATGAGATTTCCAGAAACACGAAAATATTGAAAGCGTCGCCGGTCGTCACTTGCCCGAGCATGCCGGCAATGGTCAGCAGCCAAGCGGCATAAAACAGCGCATGATCGCGTGCGTCAATTTCTGCCTCAACCAAGCGCCGCGCGGCAATGGTGGCGACAAAGGCAATGCCGGAAATCACCGGCAGAACCAGCGCGCTGGCCGCATCAATGACATAGACAATGCCGATAGGGGCCGGCCAGCCGCCCAAATCATAAACCAGCGTCTCTCCGGTCATTTGCTGCTGGCTGAATAAAATAATGGAAATCAAAAAAGCCGCGCCGGTCAGCAACAGCGCCAGACCCCATGCCATATCGCGGTGGCGCAAAAGGGCGGCTAGGGGCGCACCGAGCAGCGGCAAAAGAACCTGCAAAATGGGGAGGTGTTGCATCATGCGTCGCCGGCCTCCGCATTTTCTTCCGTTTCAATGATTTTGATGAGCTCGTCATCTTCAATCGTGCCATAGCTTTCATAAACCCGAATGATGAGCGCATAGCCGACCGCGGTGGTGGCGACGCCGACAACAATGGCGGTGAGAATAAGCACATGCGGCAGCGGGTTGGCATAAAGCGTGGTGGTGTCGCCGGTTAAAATCGGTGCCGTGCCATTGGCCACTTTGCCCATGGAGATATAGAGCATGAAGACCGAGGTTTGGAAAATACTCAGCCCGACCATTTTTTTGACCATATTGCCGCGCGCAATCACCGCATAAAAGCCAATCATCATCAGCGCAATGACCAGAAAATAATTCCAATGGGCGATGAGATTGCTCATTTGCGCGCCCTCTTTTTGGTGCTTCTGGCTTTACGCTTGGTTTTTCGTTGGTCGGCTTCTTCATGCGCCTGCATTTTCGCCATTAGGCGAATATGGGTGAGGCGTCCGGCAAAGGTGAAGAATAAGGCGACCATGACCGAGGCAACGGTCAGGCCGACACCAAACTCGACCAGCAAAATGCCAATATGCTGTCCTGATTGCGTCGTTGCACCGAGAACATCATAATCGAGATAATTGGCACCGAGCAGCATAGAGGCGACGCCGGTCAGGCCATAGAGCAAGACGCCGCCACAAATGGCCAGCAGATTGAGGCGCGCCGGCCAAGCATGACGGCCGCGATTGAGGCCGAAAATCATCGCATTTAAAACAAAGGCAGCGGCGAAAACAACGCCGGCCTGAAAGCCGCCGCCGGGGCCGTAATCGCCGTGAAACTGCACATAAAGCGCAAATAACATGACGGCGGGTATCATTACTTTGGCAATGACGCGAATGACGACATCATCATGCATTGTCATCCTCCCCGTCTTCTTTGCGACGCGTCCAGCCGCCCAGAACCAGCAGCACGGCAATGGCGGCGGTGAATACCACCACGGTCTCACCCAACGTATCAAAACCACGATAGCTGGCCAGCACTGAGGTCACGACATTGGGAATGGCGATATCTTCCGCGCTGCCTTTTAAATAATCAGGCGCGACGTGATTGTGTATCGGTGCATTGACATCGCCGAAAGCGGGTAAATCGGCGACCGCAACGGCCAGCATGGCGGCTGTGGCGAAGGCCAGAAAGGCGGGCACAAAAGCAAAATCATGCGGTTTTTCATTGGCCGGCACGAGCGATAAAGTGGCGAGCGCCAAAATGGTTGAAATACCGGCACCGACAGCCGCTTCTGTGAAAGCGACATCGACCGCATCAAGCACGACAAATAAAGTGGCGGCGACCAGGGAGAAGGCGCCCGACAACATGACCACGGCAAACAGTCGGTGTAGGCGAATGGCCAGAAAGGCAATCAGCGTCAGCAGAGAAATCAGCGCCGCATTGACAAAGAAACCGGACATTATTTCCGCCCTCCTTTAGCCGCTTTTTTGCGTCCCGTTTTGACATTATCGGGTTCTTCGCCCGACACGCGCACAGCGCGCGCAATGGCATGGGTGGCGGTAGGGCCGGTCATCACCAGAATAAAGCCGATAAGAATAAGCCGCACCGTCACCGTCCAATCGGGCGACACCATGAGCAGACCGAATAGAATAAGCCCGGCGCCGCCCGTATCGACAATGCCGGTGCCGTGCATGCGTTGGTAAACATCGCCCAGACGCAACAAACCAAGTGCGCCGAATATGACGGCGAGACTGCCGACGCATAGGCTGACCATGCCGATAATGTCAATCAAGACGGAAACGCTCACTGCTCGTCTCCTTCTTCATGCAGGCCATGATCGCCCAAAGTGCCGAAGCGGAAAAATTTCAAAATCGCAATCGTGCCGATGAAGTTAATCAAAGCATAGAGGAGCGCAATGTCGAGAAATTCAGGTCGCCCGTCAAAAAAACCGTAAACCGCAATCAGCAAAACGGCGATGGAGCCAATGGTGTTGACGGCCAACACGCGGTCAAAAGAAGTCGGGCCAATGGTTGCCCGAATAATCGCCAAAGTGGCGGCAATGCCCAATGCAATAAGGGTAATGGCAAATACCGTCTCCATTATTTGCCCTCCAACCCGCTTACTTTTTTATCCATATCTGGTTCCAGGCAGCCTTGCGCAAATTCATCGGTCAACCCGTGCACCAAAATCGTATTTTTCTTTTCATCAACATCAACCGAGACCGTGCCCGGTGTCAGTGTGATGAAATTGGCATGGGTGACCAATCCGGCAACGGTTTTTTGGCTCGCTTTGACGCTGACCATTTGCGGCTTGGCGCTTTGCGGATTGAGAATGACTTTCACCACGCCCCAATTGGATTTGAGAATTTCCCAAATCAGCCATAGCGTGACTTTCGGTAAGCGCAGCAAAATCGCCATAGGCAAGCCTTCCTCGTCAAGTACGCCCATGCGCGCGGCAATGAGCGAGGCACCGAGCGCGCTCAAAAAACCGAGCGTCAAAAGAAGTCCGGTATAATGTCCCGACAGCAACAGCCAGAGAACATATAAAAGCGCGGTGGATATGGCGATTTGGCGCATAAAACAAAACGGGCGCGAGATAGTCTCGCGCCCGCCCTAATTATTTGCTGGCTTCTTGTATCAGTTCGAACATGCGACCGGTCTGCTCGCCGCCCTGAAACAGGGCTTTGGCAGCGTCATCGATTTTCGAAATGGTTTCCCAATTTTCAGCAACATCTTCAGCGCTCGGGTTTTCACCGAGATACACGCCTTTGGTCTCAACAATGGCGGCTGAGGTGTAAGCACCGGCACCGGCGCAAATAATCTTGCCGGTCGGTGCGCCTTCCGAACACATAAAGACAACGGCGGGCGTGACCCGTTCCGGTGTCAGCATATCTTCGGCTTCCGGCGGCATCAGATTTTCCGTCATCCGTGTCCAAGCAACCGGGGCCAGCGCGTTAATGTGGATATTGTCTTTTTGGCCTTCCAGCTTCAGCGTGTTCATAAAGCCGACAACGCCAAGCTTGGCGGCGCCATAATTGGACTGGCCGAAATTGCCGTAAAGACCGGAAGAAGATGAAGTGACCATGATGCGACCATAGCCTTGCTCTTTCATAATCGGCCACACCGCTTTGGTCGGCTTCATGGTGCCGAACAAATGCACATCAACAACGAAAGAAAAATCATTGATTTCCATTTTGGCGAAGCTTTTGTCGCGCAGCACGCCGGCATTATTGACCAGCACATCAATGCGACCATAGGCGTCCATTGTCTGTTTGATCATATTGTCGACACCGGCATCATCGGTCACGCTGGAACCATTGGCGATGGCTTCGCCACCGGCTTCCTTGATTTCAGCGACCACGGCTTCGGCAGCTTCTGACGAACCGCCCGAACCGTCCATAGCGCCACCCAAATCATTGACCACGACTTTTGCGCCGCGGCGGGCAAACTCCAGCGCATGGCTTTTGCCAAGACCGCCGCCGGCGCCTGTTACGATGACCACCTTATCGGTAAAATCCAAACTCATAATGTAAGTCCTCCTGAGAAAAAATCTGCCCTTTTGTGCATGATGGGGCGTTAAGGGTCAAGCTGCTTTCAGCGCTTATCCCAAGCGCGGTTACTGTGCCGCAGCAAGCCCGTCTGCGGCCAGTCCCGCCGCCTCGGCCAATAATTTATAAGAATGTTTACGCGCTTGAATATCAGGTATCAGCGTCAGGGCAAAAACCTCGTCAATGTCATATTGCGACACCACATCGCTCAGCCTTTGCAACACATTATTGACCTCGCCGGTAAAACCGCGCGTTTCCACTTGCGGTAATATCGCTGCGTCTTGCGGCGTCAGCTGCCAGTCTTTCGCCTCTTCAAGGCTCGGAAAACGCCCACCTTTATTTTGCAAAAGCTGCGTCGCCCAAATATTGCGTGGGCGCGCCAAATAAGTGGCTTCTTCTTCCGTCTCCGCGGCCAAAACCGAGGTCGCCAGCATGACTTTCGGTTCAGCGCATTGCCGCGACGGTTTGAAATGGCTGCGATAAGCATCTAGCGCGCTATCAAGATTGTCGGGATTGATGAAATGGGCATAGACATAGGGCAGGCCGAATTGTGCTGCGTGATAAGCGCCGTCTCCGCCCGAGCCGAGCATATAGACGGGCACGCTTTCATCGCCCATAGGTTGCGCGTGAATGCCCTGATAGGGATGGTTTTCTGGAAAGCCGCCGCTATTGCCGCTCAAGCCATTGGCGTCTTCCAAAAATTGAAGCAACATTTCAACCTGCTGCGGAAACACTTCCGGCGGCCAGGCTTTCGGGCCCGGTTGCAAAGCAGCGGCAGTTTTTTGGTCGCCGCCCGGCGCGCGGCCCAGTCCCAAATCAATACGTCCACCCGACAGGCTGGCCAGCATGCGGAATTGTTCGGCTACTTTCATCGGGCTGTAATGTGGCAGCATGATACCGCCTGAACCGATGGACATATGCTGCGTGCGCGAGGCAATGTGACCGATAAGGATTTCCGGCGCCGCTCCGGCAAAAGCCGATGTATTGTGATGTTCGGCCAACCAAAACCGACGATAGCCCAAATTGTCGAGATATTCCGCCAGTTCCACCGTTTCGTGCACCGCTTGCGCGGCATTGGTGTCAGTGACAATGGCCGATTGGTCAAGTGCATTCAGGGCGAAATCAATCATGGCTGAAAGTCTAAGCGAAGCGGGCGCAAAAGGCCAGTCATCTGCGCCTTTGTGTCATTACATTATCGGCTGCTTTTTGCTTGCGAGCGGCGGTGGAGCGGTTAATATCCCCGTCATTCCGGGAGGGAAATCAATGTATCAGGAATTAGCAAAAATACGCGCGCAAATGGTCGGCGAAGGCCAATTTGAAATCGGTAATGTCGAGGTGCGCGGCGAGACGCTCAAAACATTCAAAAATGCCCCGGCATCGCTTCGCGATTTATGGGCGCTCGCCTCTTTACATGGCGATAAACCCTATCTGATTTATGAAGATGAAAGCTGGAGCTATGCTGAAGCCTATGCGGAAACCGCCGCCATCGCCAATTGGATGCACGCCAATGGCATCAAACAGGGCGACCGCGTGGCATTGGCTTTCCGCAATTATCCCGAATGGATGTTGTGCTATTGGGCGCTGACCTCAATCGGCATTGCCGTGGTCGGCATGAATGCGTGGTGGGTGACCGATGAAATGCAATATGGGCTTGAGGACAGTGCGCCGAAAGCGCTGATTGGTGACGATGAGCGGCTGGCGCGGGTTTTGCCGGTGCGCGATGCTTTGCCGGATATGAAATTTATCGGCCTGCGTCTCGCGGCACCGATTGACGGGGTGATTGATTTTGCCGAATTGCGTAATCATGGCGGCGACATGCCTGCAGCGGAAATAGACGGCGATGAAGATGCCTGTATTTTTTATACCTCAGGCACAACGGGCCGCCCGAAAGGTGCGCAATTAACGCATCGCGGCTGCGTGCTGAATGTGATGAATATCGCGTTTATGGGTGCGGCTTCGAATGGAGCGGAAGCGTTGGCCAATGGAGAACCCATGCCCGAGCCAGACCCTGCTGCACCGGGGCCGATTGCTCTTGTCACGACGCCCTTATTTCACGTCACTGCCAATAATTGCGTGTCGCATCCAACAACGCTGGTCGGTGGCACGCTGATATTCATGTATAAATGGGATGCCGGTGAGGCGCTGAAAATCATCGATAAATATAAGGTGACCAATATGAGCGGCGTGCCGGTCATGGCGCGTGAAATTATTACGCATCCTGATTTTGACAAATATGACACGTCATCCTTGGTCACATTGGGTGGCGGCGGCGCGCAATTGCAGCCCGATTTGGTCGGCAAAATCGATAAGGCGTTGGAAAACGGCCGCGCCAATACCGGCTATGGCATGACCGAAACTTGCGGCA
>CATDDF010000031.1 GCA_949498175.1 Alphaproteobacteria bacterium
CCCCATTCGGTCGGGAAAAACGGGCACCATAGGCCTTCGGCGCGGGCTTGCTGGCGCAGATCGGCAAGAATTTCTTCAAAATTATCGACCGTTAAATCCTTTTCGGCCGGAATGCACACCTCATGGACGAATTTGCGCACTTTTGCGCGGATGATTTTTGTCTCTTCCGGAATCTCAAAGTCAATCATGCGAAGCCCCCTCTAACTCAAAAGAGCCTAGACTAAACCGAGCGACAGGGGCAAGTAAGGAAGCGGCCCGGCTTTTTCCGACTACGCGTTCATGGATTTTGCAAAGGCTTTCAAGAGCTCTGTTTCCTCTTCGATATAAGCCGAGCCGTCCATTCGCAAAATATCGTGATGCCATAAATCGGGTTCTGGCAAGGCCTCGTCGTCGGTCAAAAACTGTTCGGCTTTGACGCGTTCAGCGCGCTGCAAAATGGTTTCCCAATCAAAATGGGTTTGGCTTCGCCCTGCCACAAATCCCCAATTCATGCAGCCGACATTATGCTTTTTGAAAATTGGCAGGCTGAAAGCGAAACTGGTGCCGTGCCCGCGCGCCATATATTCAGTGCATATAATCGGTCGCTCTTCGCCTTTGAGCGCCTCAATACACGCTTCCAATTGCTCGGCCTCATACATGTGAAAAGTCAGCACATCTGAATTTTGCCGATTTATCTCATGATGCACGTCGCCAATCGCGCCGTCAATGCACGCGGTCAGAGGTTGGTCGGGGCGCAGCGCATGCGCCCATTGCCAAACCGCCAGCAGCAAGTCTTTTGATATTTCGCCAATGCCGAACTGCCCCGGCTCATTATAAATATCCCACATCAATATGCGGTCATCTTGGCCATAATGTTGCAAAAGGGCGGTTACGTAATTTTCCAGGCGCGCCAATTCTGCCCCGCCCGTGCCTTCATGAATTTGCCGCACAATATGATGCCCGGGGCTTTGCTTCCATCGCGAATTATGAATGCCTTTAATGGGCGGTTTTTGCGGCCCGCGCTTGGGATAGCCATAATGGCAATCATCAAACAACACCAATATCGGGCGAATGCCATGCGCCGCGCATATGTCGAGCACCTTGTCGAGGCGTAAGAAAAACCCGTTTTCCTCAATCAGCAAATCGTGCAGATAAATGCGCAAACTGTTAAAACCCAAATCACCGGCCCAGCCGATTTCGCGGCGCAAGGTCGCCTCGTCAAAGCTTTCGGCCTGAAACATTTCCAATTGATTGGAGGCCGATGAGGGCAAAAAATTGCAGCCAATGAGAAAAGGCTGCGTGCCATACCAATCATGCGCTTTTTCGCGTGACCATTGTGTCATTGCCGTTCTCCCTATGGCTTACGCCATACGCGGTGCGTCAAACTCAATGCCGACCTGGCTGAGGCGCTCGACCAGCGCCATGCCCAAGCCGCTTGCACTGGTCAGCACCCCGCCATAGGTGCTGCCACCGGGCAATGCATCGCCGTCTTCGAGCAGGCAAAGGGCGCATTCGGAGACCAATTTTGACGTCACTTTATATCCGGGGTCACCATCGCCGCGAATAGCTGACACCATTATATCACCGGATTGGGTTTCAAGAATAAATTTGCAGTCAAACCATCCGGCATTGCGTTCAGCTTCTGAGGGCCCTTGGCCCGGTTGCTTTAATAGGGGGCGCACCAATTTGCGCAATGGGGTGAACAAAACCATGCCCATAGCCGCCATGCCTATTAAGCCTTTGAAAGCGCGCCAGCGCGTCGGATGAAAGGCGAATTCCTGATATACGAAATCAGGGCCATAGGGTTTTTGGTTCTGCGCCCATAGAGCGGCCGAACGGCGCACGACACGCGTATTGGCGCCGGCCATAATAAAGGGAGCGCCATATCCATTGATTTCCGATTTTGCCGCAATGGCGAATATGTCGCCGCTTTGCTTTTCCATTTCCGGTGTCGCCGTATCGGCCGGATTGAGCAAAAACGGATCGGTCAAATCATCACCCAAATTCAAATCGGGCATTGAGAAAATCGTCTCCAATGTGCCGCCCGATGCATCACCCTTATAGGAATGAAAAGACTCGACGCGTTTGATCGGTTGGCCGGTTTTTTGAATGGCAAAAAAACTGCCCAAATCGGACGGGATGGAGTCAAAACCGCATGAGGGAATAATGCGAACGCCCTTACGCGCGGCTTCGGCATGGTGTTTTTCAATCAGCCCTTTGACCCAAAAATTTTCGCCCGTAATATCGACATAATGGGTCGCTTGTCTGACACAGGCGGCTACCAAGTGCGAGCCATAGCGGTGAAACGGCCCGGCGGTTGACAGCACGACTTTTGCGCGTCCGGCCAATGCCTCCAAGGCTGCCACATTATCGGCCTCGGCAATGATGATTTCGACATTGGCGCCGGTCGTTTGCTTGACCTCGGCCAGCTTATCGCCATTGCGTCCGGCGATGGCCCATTTGAGGTCGCGCCGCCGTGCCGCCAAATATTCAACACATAAGCGACCGGTAAAACCGGTAGCCCCGTAAACAACAATATCCAAATCTTTCATTATTACGCCTTTCTCACCGTTTATGCCTGTCAATTGCAAGTGAAGCATAATTTTCAGGCAAGACAGAGCTTTAAAATTTCGGACGGATGGAATAATGTGTGCCTCATGTCGCCGTTGAAGAGTATCTATTTTTTTATTGTCTTTGTCGCCGCAGCTTGGTCGCTGGTCGTGGTCGGCGTGTCATTATTCTCCGAAGAGAAAATGCTGTTTATGCCATTGCCTGGAATGACAAATGACTCTCACGCTGCAGATCGCTTTGAAGTTTTGCGTCTATCGATGTTTCTGCTGTTTGCCTATTTCGCCCTTATTCATGTTGTCGCCGACAAAAAGCGCTTTACATCGGGTCATGTGCTGGTCAGCATTATTACCAGCATCACTTTGGTCGGCACGATCAAGCTTGTTATGAGTGAACGCTTTCCCAATGATGCCGTTTACTTATTTAGTTTCGCGCTTTCAGGCATGATTATTATTATAGGTTCGCGACCTTCCGTCAGGCGCTATTTCAAAAGGCGTTGACAGCCTTCGGCTTGCATTGCAAATCGCTTTCGGTGCATTCTGCGCCCATGTTTCGAATTCTTACAGCCATATTGTTTTTATCCGGCGGCGCGGCTTCGGCGCAAATTACCGGCGATTCAGACGCATCCGGCATGACGCTGGAACAGTTTGATCAAAGCACGCTGGACCGTTTCGGCAATCCGACTTTCGGTTTGCGCGCGCAAAGAGAGCCTGAATTGCGTCGCCTTCGTAAAATGCAAGGTCGCCCTATATTGGAAGGCAAGGTCAGCATTTATGATTTGTCAGATGATGAAATAGACGATTTATTCGAGGCTTTGGAAAAAGACGATAACGAAACGACCGAATGACAGCTATTGGGAGTGGCCATGCGTTCTGAAAAAGCACCGAAAGTTGATTTGCACGCCGTGCGTGCCAAATATCGCAGCGAGCGCGACAAGCGCCTGCGCGATGACGGCAATGAACAATATAAGGAAGTGACCGGTGATTTCGCCTATTTTGTCGACGACCCTTATATTGATGAGGTGGTGCAGCGCGGCCCGGAAAAGCGCGATGTCGATGTGGTGATTATCGGCGGCGGCTTTGGTGGTATGTTGGCGGCCGTGCGCCTGAAACAACAAGGCATTGATGATGTCGTGATTATTGAAAAAGGAGGTGATTTCGGCGGCACATGGTATTGGAACCGCTATCCCGGCGCCTCCTGCGATATCGAGTCCTATATTTATTTTCCGCTTTTGGAAGAAACCGGTTTTGTGCCGCAACAAAAATATACGAATGCCGGTGAAACGCTGGCTTATTGCGCCGCCATTGCCGAAAAATATGAACTGGCCGATAAGGCGCTGTTTCAAACCGAAGTCACGGCGACCGAGTGGCAAGAAAACACCTGCCGCTGGCGTGTCACCACATCTTTAGGTGATGAGCTGGCGGCGCGCTTTGTCGTCCATGCCAATGGCCCGCTCAATCGCCCGAAATTGCCGGCCATTGAGGGAATTGGCAATTTTAAGGGCCACACATTTCACACCAGCCGATGGGATTACGCCTATACGGGCGGTTCGTCATCGGGTGATTTGCGCGGGCTGGCCGATAAAAAAATTGCCATTATCGGAACCGGTGCAACAGCCATTCAATGCGTGCCGCATGTCGGTGCATCGGCCGCGCAGCTTTATGTTTTTCAGCGCACCCCGTCTTCTGTGGAAGTGCGAAATAATGGCGATACGGATGCCGCTTGGCTGAAAGGGCAAGATGAAGGCTGGCATGATGAACGCCGCCGCAACTTTGAAACCCTACTGGCCGGTAAGCCGGTGAAGCGAGATTTGGTGTCTGATGGTTGGACCGATGCCTTTAAATTATTGGTCGGCGGCTTGCGCGATAAAGCGCCGTCGCGCGCCAGGCTGGCGCTGTGGGCGCTATGCGGGCTTGCTTCACCAAAGCTTTATAAAAACGGTCTTAAAAAATATCTTACCGATAAAGCCATGCAATTCATGAATCTGGCGGAAGAAATGGAAATTGCCGATTTCCACAAAATGCAGGGCATTCGCGACCGTGTCGATAATGTGGTGGATGATGCAGCAACGGCTGAAGCGTTAAAGCCCTATTATCGCCTGTTTTGCAAACGGCCGTGTTTTCACGATGATTATCTCGGCACCTTTAACCGCCCCAATGTGCATTTGGTCGATACACAAGGCCGCGGCGTTGCGCGCATTACCGAAAACGCCGTGATGTTTGACGATGTCGCCTATGAGGTTGATTGCATTATTTTCGCCACCGGCTTTGAGGTCGGCACGGATTATGCACGCCGCGCTGGATATCAGATTAATGGGGTGGACGGTTTGACGATTTCCGATAAATGGGCCGACGGCATGGCCAGTTTTCATGGCCTGCATGTGCGCGGCTTTCCCAATGCGTTTTTCTTTGGCCCGTCGCAAGCCGGTTTCAGCGCCAATTTCACCTATGCTTTGGACGAGCAAAGCCGCCATGTCGCCTATATTGTATCGCGCTTGAAGCAAAGCGGCAAAAAGCGCAGCGAAGCAAGCGCGAAGGCCGAAACCGCATGGGTCGCTGAAATTGTTGACAAGGCCCGCGATGCAGAAGCGTTCCAAGAAGCCTGCACGCCGGGCTATTACAATAATGAAGGCCAATTGACGCGTCGCCGCCAAGACCAACCCTATGGCGAAGGGCCGGTGGCGTTTTTTGACATGCTGGCCAACTGGCGCGCCCGCAATCGATTGGACGGGCTGGATATTGCCTAAATATCCTTGCCCCCGAGTGGCAGCCTTGCTTAGACTGTCCGTCATGGGGGGAACAGGATGACAATTTTGAAGAATTTGGCCTTGCCGCTGACCGCGGCCTTGATTGTCGGTTTCGGTTGGCTATTGGCCCAATCGGTCGGCGATAAAAATTCAGCACCGATGACCGCGATTGTGTCACCCTGGGACGGGCTGAGCGGCGCGGAATATGCGCAAGCCGCAGCATTGGTGACAGCGGCGCATGGCAGCGATATTTTGTTTAACCGCATCAGCCTGCGCCAGCCCGATAAAACACAAGCTTTGGCGTGGCAAGAAGGCGAAGAAGCGCAGCGCGATGCCGAGGTGAGTTTTTTGAGCAACGGTGCGCCGCGATTGGCACAGATTGATTTGACCGGCAATCGCATCGTCTCTGACCGTGCCATGCAAGGCGGGCAGCCCATGTATACAAGCCAAGGCGAGTTGGAGCCGCTGATTATGCGGCTGATGGAAAATGCAGGTATGGTTGCGGCTTTGGAAAAGCGCGGTGTCGACGCGACGCGCGCCTTATGCTTGCCGCGCACCATTGGGCGTTATTTTGCCGATAAGGTTGATGTTGAAAACCACCGCATTGTCCGCCTTGACTGTTTCAATATTGCCGGTGACGGGGCATTTGGCGTTTTGCCGAGCACCAATATTTATGCCCGTCCGATAGAGGGTTTGGCCGTTCTCTATGATTTGACGGCCGATAAGATTGTCGAGATTACCGACACGCGCGCCGACAATCCGCCGCCGCATGATTTGCCTGCCGATAATTTTGACACTGGCACAAGACCGGCATTGCGCCCCGTTATCAGTTCCCGTCCGAAAGGGGTGAATTATCAAATAGGCGGCAGCCTGATTGAATGGCAAGGCTGGCAGTTCCGTCTGCGTTTTGACCCGCGTCAGGGCACAGTCTTGAACCGCGTCGGCCATGAGAGCAAAAACGGGCTGCGGCCGGTTGCTTATGAGATTGCCATGTCGGAAATGTTCGTGCCCTATCATGATAATGACCCGAATTGGTTTTATCGCGCCTATTTCGATATGGGTGAATTTGGTTTCGGCAATATGGCGACGCAATTGCAACAGGCTGATTGTCCGAGCCATGCCGAATATTTGAATGTGACGCTGCATTTGGCCGATGGCTCACCGTTTGAAGCCGCAGGCCGCGTTTGCATTTTCGAACATGATCCGGGGCACCCCGCTTGGCGCCATGATGAACCGATTTTGACCGGCATACCGGGGCTTGAAACGCATCAATCGCGCCACGCCACAGAATTGGTTGTGCGTATGGTCGCGACTGTTGGCAATTATGATTACTTCCAAGATTATGTGTTCACGCAAGACGGTCGCTTGCGCATTCGTCTGATTTCGACAGGCATTGATGCGACCAAAGCGGTGCTGTCGGAAACATTGGCCAGTCCGACGGCGGCGGCTGACACGCAGAACGGCACATTAATTGCGCCGTATCGCCTCGGCGTCAATCACGACCATTTTTTTAGCTATCGCATTGATTTCGATATTGATGGCACGGCCAATGATTTTACCCGCATGCGCTTGGTCGCGACGCCGCAACCGAAAGACGCGCCGCGCCAAGGCATTTGGCAAGTGCGCCCGGAGCGTGTCATTGATGAAAAAACCGCGCAAACGGCAATGCGGGCGACGCGCCCCGCGGCCCTGTTGTTTTCCAGCCATAAGGTCAAAAATGCCATGGGCTATCCGACCGGCTATCAGCTGATTATGCCCAATGTCAAACCACTGGTCACACCGATGGATGAGGCATTCAAACGTGCCTATTGGGTCAATAAAAACCTCTGGGTAACGCGTTTCAAGCGCGATGAGATTTTTGCCTCCGGCGTGGCGACCAATCAGTCAGCCCCGTGGCTCGGCTTGCCCGAATATATTGCCGATAATGAAAATATTGAGGATACGGATATTGTTGCCTGGGCAACGATGGGCTTTCATCATGTGCCAATGGCAGAAGACTGGCCGGTCATGCCGTCCAAAGTCGATGAGATTATTTTGAAGCCGCGCAATTTCTTTGACCGCAATCCGGCCATTGATTTGCGGGAATAGGAGCACCTTATGATCGACGCCGATGAAACATTTAACGGCACTTGGCCGTTCAAGCCGCATTTTACCGAGGCTGCGGGCTTTAAGCAGCATTATGTCGACGAAGGAAAGGGCGAGGTGATTTTGTGTCTGCATGGCGAGCCGACTTGGGGCTATCTTTATCGCCATATGATTCCCGACCTTGCGGTGCATCATCGCATTGTCGTGCCCGACCATATGGGCTTCGGCAAAAGTGAGACACCGCAAGACCGTGAATATACGCTTCAAACCCATGTCGAAAACCTGACCGCCTTTATCGATGATTTGGGGCTCAATGACATCACGCTGGTATTGCAGGATTGGGGAGGGCCGATGGGCGCGGCATATGCCATTCGCCATCCCGAAAAAATCAAACGCATTGTCATGATGAACACGCTGACCGGCTATGGCGGGGCGACACCCAAGCCCGAGCGCACACCGTGGTTTGAATGGATTGCCAAGCACGAAGAAGCCGACACGTTGCAGGGTATATTGGGCGAATTGGGCACAACGGTTTTATCCATTATGAAATTGCTCGGTTTTGAAAACAGCGCTGCTGTCGACCGCGATTGGCTCGACGCTTACCAAGCGCCGTTCCCCGACCGCGCTTCATGCATTGGCGGCATTGAGTTTCCCTTGGACGTTCATTATGGCCGTATGGTGCCCTTTATCGTCGATGGCTTGAAAACCGGCAATTTGGAAAAATTGCAAGCCAAGCCCGCCATGCTGGCTGAGGGTTTGCAAGACCGCGCCATCTGGCCGGAAAATGCGATTGCCGATTTCAAGGCAATATGGCCCAATGCTCCGGTCACCACTTTTGACAATGCCGGTCATTTTATTCAGGAAGATGTGCCGCAGGCTCTGGTGGCGCTCATTCATCACTTTATTCAAACGCATCCTTAGACCGTCTCCTATGGCTTGCGGGGCCCGCGCGCTTCGGCGATAAAGATGGCCGTTTTAAAAGGAAGCACAAATGTCGGCCAGTCCGCCCATTTTATATGTTGATGATATTCATCTGACCCATGGTGTCACCCCGCTTTTGGACGGCGCATCTTTATCGGTCGGGCGCGATGACCGCATTTGCTTGGTCGGGCGCAATGGGTCGGGCAAATCGACCTTGTTGAAAATTATCGCCGGTTTGGTCGATGCCGATCAGGGTGAGCGTTTTGTGCAGCCTGGTATTCATGTTGAATATTTGGCGCAAGACCCTGATTTTGCAGGTTTCGCGACAGCTGAAGAATTTATTCTGCAGGGGCTGATGAATAATGAAGACCGCCAGCGCGCTTTTCAACTAATGGCCGATTTGCATATTCATGGGGCGGCAGATATTGCGCCCATGTCAGGCGGTGAACGGCGCCGCGTGGCGCTGGCCAAAGCGATGGCCGGCCAACCTGAAGTGCTGTTATTGGATGAGCCGACCAATCACCTCGATTTGCCGGCCATTGAATGGCTTGAAGGGGCATTGCGCCAAATCAATTCGGCGCTGGTGCTGGTCAGTCATGACCGCCGCTTTTTGAGCAATATGGCCAATCAGACTGTCTGGCTTGATCGCGGCGAAACCAAACTCATGCGCAAAAATTTCAGCCATTTTGAAGATTGGCGCGATGGTGAATTGGAGCGCGAAGCTGACGCGCAGCATAAGCTTGACCGTAAAATTGCCCGTGAAGAAGATTGGCTGCGCTATGGCGTGTCGGCGCGCCGGAAACGCAATGTGCGGCGCCTTGGTGAGTTGCATAATTTGCGACAGGCGCGACGCGATTATCGCGGCCCGCAAGGCGATATGGATGCGGTGCTGCAAGCCGGTGAGCGTTCCGGCAAGCTGGTGGTCAAGGCCGATAAAATTGGCAAATCCTATGGCGATAAAAAGCTGATTGATAATTTCTCAACGCAGATCAAACGCGGCAGCCGCATCGGCCTTATCGGGCCAAATGGCGCGGGCAAGACCACTTTGCTGAATATATTGCTTGGCACTTTGGCCCCCGATAGCGGCAATATACGGCTCGGCAAAAACCTCACGCCGCTCATTCTCGACCAGCACCGCCAAGGCATTAAGAAAGATTGGAATGTTAAAGACGCGCTGACCGAGGGGGCCGGCGATTTGGTGTCGATCGGCGAAGAGACCATGCATGTCATTGGCTATATGAAAAACTTTCTGTTCCATCCGGCGCAAATGCGCACGCCGGTGACGGTTTTGTCGGGCGGTGAGCAAGCGCGGCTGTATTTGGCGCGCGGCCTGCGCCAGCCGAGCAATTTACTGGTAATGGATGAGCCGACCAATGATCTGGATTTGGAAACATTGGATTTATTGCAAGAAATGATTGCCGCTTATGACGGCACGGTAATTTTGGTGAGCCATGATCGCGATTTTCTCGACCGCACCGTGACAGCGATATTCAATGCTGAAGGCGAAGGGCGCTGGGTCGAATATGCCGGTGGCTATTCCGACATGAAGGCGCAACAAAAACACCATGCCACGGCGCAGGTGAAAGGCGATGAAAAACCCTTGAGCAAATCATCCGATGAGGCGCGCCCCGCAAAACCCGCCGCGACGCCGCGCAAGCTTTCCTATAAACACCGCTTTCGCCTCGAAAAATTGCCACAAGAAATGGCTGATTTGCAAACTACCATTCAGGCATTGGAAACGGCCCTGGCCGATGGCAGCTTGTTTGCACGGGACCCCGAAAAATTCAAAACTGATGCGGCGCGGCTTGAAACAGCCAAAATCGAACTGGTCGCACTGGAAGAAGAATGGCTACATTTGGAAACGCTGCGCGAGGAAATTGAAGCACCGCAGTAGCTGCACGCTGCTTGCACCATCTGCCGGTTGTTTGGGATTTGATACAAATACGGGTAAATAGAGGCGCTTCGCGCCGCTTGATGCAACGGGGGCTGACGAAACCGAAGCTGAAGGCTATGATACACCGGAAGACGAAGCTCATATTTCGTTTGGTGTAAACTATTTGTTCTGATTAAAAAGGATACCCAATGTCTCGACGTTTAACGCTAATCGCGGCTGGGTTTGCTTTTTGGCTGGCTGTGGCTATCTGCGCGCTTACAGCAGCGCGCGGGCTGCAGCACGATAATGATAAATGGCTGTCGCCTGATAATCCGCATGAAATTGCGCGCGCCATGTTGGCTGCCGAGTTCAATCAATTTGAAAGCACAATGTTGCTGTTCAAAGCCGATAAGCTGTTCACTGAAAAAGGCTATCAAAGGGCAACTGATTTTGCCCATGCGGTGAAACAAATTGAGGGCGTTGTCGATGTCGTCTCGGCCTATGATGCCAGCCTTATCATGACCGATGACGGCGGGTCTTTGGTCATTACCACTTATCGCGAAGCGTTGGAGAACGGTCAATTACCCGACCTTGAAGCCTTGCAAACGCAGTTTTATGACAGTGATTATCTTGGGCGGCTTTTATCGCAAGACGGCAAATTGGGCGCCTTTATCATCAAGCATGAAACGGCGGGCACACCGCAATTGCGCGGTCAGGTGGTGCAAAAATTATTGGCTGTGGCGGCCAATAACCCGCTGACCCTTGATGCCGAAATTGCCGGTGACGGCTATTTGAAATTTACCCTCGATGAAAAAACCAAAAGCCAATTGGCGATGATTTTGAGCATTGCCGGTGTCGGCATTGCCTTATTCCTGTTCTCGCTTTTTGGCCGCATTTGGAAAACCGCTTTGGTGCTCGGCACGGGCGTGACGGCGGTCGCTGTCGCCATGGCCCTGATGTCCCTGTTTGGCCATAAATTGACGATTATCGCGCTGGCCCTGCCGGTCATGTTGTCGGTGATTGTGGTTGCCGACAGTCTTCACATTATTCGTTATTGGGATAACGAGATTGATATGGCGGGCGATGCGACGACGACGGCGCATGTTTTGCGCGAAACCCTGACTGCCACTTGGCTGCCCTGTCTGACCACTTCGGCCACTTCGGCGGTTGGCTTTGGTGTGTTTTATTTTTCCGAACTGATACCGCTGCGCGAGTTTGGTATAGACAGTTTTATCGGCATTTTGCTGGGCTATGGCATTATGATGGGCGGGGTGTTTCTGGGCCTTTATGCGGCCACGCCGGGCGCGCTTCGACGCCGCGGCGGGCGCCATCATGATCTTTCTTTGCCCGACCGCGCGGCTGACAGTTTTTTAAAACTGGACTGGTCAGTGGTCGGCAATAATCGCCCGGCCACATTTGCCGTGGCCATCGCCTTGACCTTGATTTCGCTGACCGCCTTGGTGCTGAACGCCAAATCGGAAAGTAATTTGCTGGATGTGTTTTTCAAACCCGACTCCGATCTCTATCAGGCATTTGACCGCGTCGATGATGAATTGGGCGGCTCCGGCGTGATTTCCATTGTCTTCAAAAGCGATCAAGAAGATTATTTCCGCACCTATCCGCCCTTTAACGATATTCGCAATGTCGAAACCGAAATTGAAACCTTGCGCGCCGTTAATACGACGGAAAGTTATTCCAACCCACTCGGCCAAATTCACCGCAATTTGGTGACGGACGGCACGGAATATCCGCAAAATGAAGAGCAATTGGCGCAAGAAATGTTGTTTTCGGAATGGTCGCGCAGTGCCGAAAGCCGCGATGTTTTGGCTGAGAGCGTCAATTTCACTTTCGACAGCAAGCATTTGCGCGCCTATACGCCGAATTTAAGCTCCACCGAATTGGAAGCAGTGGTAACGAAAATCGAAGCGCAAATGCGCCTGATTGATGTAAAAGATTTGCCGCCGCCGCTCTTTACCGGTCATTCGGTATTTTTCAGCCAGCTATCGGGCTATATTTTGAACACGCAATTCACCACGGTCATTCTGACCTTCGTGTTTATTTTCATCATTCTGATATTAGAGTTCAATACCCGCCTCGCCATGGCCGGCATGATTGCCTGCTCGCTGCCCATTCTCATCACAATGGGCACAATTGCGGCGCTCGGCTTTCCGTTTGATTTCGCCACGGTGATTATCGCCAGCGTGACGATGGGGCTGTCGATTGATGACACGATTCATATTTTGCACAGCTATCAGCACCATTTGGTTGATGAGCATAAAAGCCAACGCCTGTCTTTGCGCCAAGCCTTGTTCATTCCGGGCCGCCCGATTGTGCAATCGACGTTTTTGTTCTGCTTTGGCGCGGGTGTGTTTCTAAGCTCCGATTTGGTAATGCTGCAACGGTTTGCCAGCTTCACCATGATGGGGCTGATGCTGGCCTTGCTAGGCGCGGTGCTGCTTTTGCCTTCGCTGTTAAGCGTCAGTTTTTTCAATAAAACTTCAGTCGAGCAAGCTAAAGCAACCGCTTAAACCGATTTAGAAAAATTTAAGTTTGCGCTCGTTATGCGTGACCGCTGCGCGGCAGACTGCCAGTCTGTGCACGCCCTAAAACGAATAACAGGAACCGGCATATGAAATATTTTCTCTCGCAGTCGGAGTCGCAGTGTGGCTTTTGACGCAAGCCGACAAAGTGCTCGAATGTGTCGAGGATTTGGGTGAATATAATCGGCAATCATGCACGTGCAGCGGCGCAGAAGACGATGATGATAGTCGATATTCTTTATAAGCAAGCGCTTGGGTGAGGCCACTGACGGCTTTATTGGCGGCGGCGCAACGGCCTTTTCAATGCTTATGGCGCGGGCCTTTTCGGCAGCTGGCGATTTAACGAAAATATCGAAATTGGCGGCTTTATCGGCTCGGCGATAGATGTCACTGATAGCGGCCCGCCCAGCAATAAACATTATGAAAGCCTTGATGATGGCGATGGGCTGGCGCAAATCGGCATCAGCTATGCTTTCTAAACGAGGGTAAAATTTCCCATTGGAGAGGCCGGATTGACCTGTTAGCCTAACGCCAAATCTGGGAGGTTTTCATGCGTCAGCTTCAACATTTCATTGGCGGAAAAGCGACACGCGGCGCGGCGACACGTGATGGCGAGATTTTCGACCCCAATAGCGGGCAAGTGCAGGCCAGAGTCTGCTTGGGTGGGGTTGATGATATTAATGCGGCGGTCGAAGCGGCGAAGAAAGCGCAACCCGAATGGGCCGCCACCAATCCGCAGCGGCGCGCCCGCGTCATGTTCAAATTCAAAGAATTGCTGGAAGCCAATATGGATGAATTGGCGGCGTTGCTATCGTCCGAACATGGCAAGGTGATTGCCGACAGTAAGGGCGATGTGCAGCGTGGGCTGGAAGTGATTGAGTTTGCTTGCGGCATTCCGCATCTCTTGAAGGGCGAATATACCGAAGGGGCCGGCCCGGGCATTGATATTTATGCCATGCGCCAGCCCTTGGGCGTGGTTGCCGGTATTACCCCGTTTAATTTTCCGGCCATGATACCGATGTGGATGTTCGGGATCGCCATTGCCTGCGGCAATGCATTTATTCTGAAACCGTCTGAAAAAGACCCGAGCGTGCCGGTGCGGCTGGCGGAGCTAATGCTGGAAGCCGGTGCGCCTGACGGCATTTTGAATGTCGTGCATGGCGATAAGGAAGCGGTCGATGCGATTTTGACACATGAGGATATTAAAGCGGTCAGCTTTGTCGGCTCGTCAGATATTGCCCATTATGTCTATCAAACCGGCACCGCCAATGGAAAGCGCGTGCAGGCGATGGGCGGGGCGAAAAATCACGGCATTATTATGCCCGATGCCGATATGGACCAAGTGATTGCCGATTTTTCCGGCTCGGCCTATGGCTCGGCCGGTGAACGCTGTATGGCGCTGCCGGTTGCCGTACCGATCGGCAAAGACACGGCCGATGAATTTGTCGGTCGCATGCAAGAAGAAGTCGGCAAGCTGACGGTCGGCATTTCGACCGATCCGGAAGCTCATTATGGGCCGGTTGTCTCGGCCGCGCATCGGCAAAAGATTGAAGATTATATTGAGATGGGTGTTAAAGAAGGGGCCGATCTGTTGGTCGATGGCCGTGGGCTTTCCCTGCAAGGCAATGAAGACGGGTTTTTCATCGGCCCGTCTCTCTTCGATAATGTGAAGCCCGATATGCAGTCCTACCAAGAAGAAATTTTCGGCCCGGTTTTGCAAGTGGTGCGCGCCGACAGTCTTGAGGAAGCGGCGCGCCTGCCGTCTGAGCATCAATATGGCAATGGCGCGGCGATTTTTACCCGCAATGGTCTGGCGGCGCGGCAATTTGCGCAAAAGGTCAATGTCGGCATGGTCGGCATTAATGTGCCGATACCCGTGCCGGTCGCCTATCACACATTTGGCGGTTGGAAACGCTCAGCCTTTGGCGATACCAACCAGCACGGGCCGGAAGGCATTAAGTTCTACACCAAAGTGAAGACGGTGACACAGCGATGGCCCGATGGCGATGTCGCCGACCAAAGCTTCATCATTCCGACCATGCAATAATTAAAGCGCCGCCGCCAGGGCGCGCGTGCCATAGAGCATTTGTTTATAGCTGGGACGCAGCTGATTGGCGGTTTGGGCAGGGCTGGCGAAATTGGCAATGACCAGATTTTTCGCTCGATTGACATAAATCACCTGGCCGTGCACGCCCATGGCCAAGCGCTCGCCTTGCGCCTCGTCAAACTGCCACCAAAAGCTTCGATAGCCGGTAAAGCCGTCAATAAAGCGCTCATGGTCAGGATCGGCATTGACCGAGGCCGAACCGGCCTGTTTATCGGCATCGCTCATTTTATAAGTGTCTTGCATCCAATTAACCGGCGCGATTTGTGTATCACCCAGCTTGCCGTCGCCCAACGCCATCAGCCCGAAGCGCACCGCATCGCGCAAGGTCGAGTTAAAGCCGCCCGTGGCAATCGGCGCAAAAGAAACATCAACGGTAAAGACGCCATCATGTTCGGTCGCCATCGGCACCCATAATTTCTCTCGCATATAATCCATAAGCGGGCGGCCGGTGACACGTTCAATCAGCCAGCCAATAACATCTACATTGGGTGATTGATATTGGAACATGGCGCCGGTGACGCCGCCTTTGGCTTGCTCGAATTGCGGCAGCATATCGCGCACCCCGCGCGGTTCATCCGATTGCGCCGGATCAATGGCCAAAAGCTCGAAATCGCCCATAAAGCCCAAGCGCCGGAAATATTCAAAATGCACACTGCCCGGTGTCATCTTATCATATTCTTCCGTGTAATTGAGCGCCGTCACCATATTCAGCACGTCGCGCAGGCGCACCTCGGCAAATACGCTATCGGCCAATTCAGGCAGATAATCCGCCGGTGTTTTGTTCTCATCAATGCTGAACTCGACTTGCGCAATGCCGAAAGCGGTGGAGATGAGCGATTTGGTCATGGAGAACCAAATATGGTGGTCATGGGCGCGGAAATTATCGTAATAGCGCTCAAACAGAACTTCGCCATTTTGCACCACCATATAGCCGTCAATGCATTCGTCGCGCATCGCCTCGCCCAAGCTCAAATTGCGCCCTTGATACGAATAGGTGAAATTCTCGACATCTTTCTGCGTGCCGGTCGGCAACTCATAGACGGCATCACCGCGCGGCATGATTAGTGCGGGCAAGGTCGACATATTGCGCAAATGCCAACGCACATTATCGGGTTCGCGCCAGCCATTATAATGTGCCTTGTTCGGCATCATGCGGGGGTCATTGCTCATCTTTCACTCCTTCAGCATCACCCATTATCGGATAGCCGAGAGCCCCTAGCGCCTCGGTAATCTCGTCCAATATGGCCGGGTCATCAATGGTTGCCGGCATCTGCCAGTCTTCGCCATTGGCAATCTTGCGTATCGTGCCGCGCAATATTTTGCCCGACCGCGTCTTCGGCAGCCGCGCCACGCGCACGGCCAGTTTGAAAGCCGCCACCGGGCCTATTTCGTCGCGCACTTTTTGAATGCATTCGGCCAATATTTCCGCATCGGGGCGATTGACCCCATCATTAAAAACCAGCAAGCCCAAAGGCACTTCGCCCTTGAGCGCATCATTGACACCCAAAACGGCGCATTCGGCAATATCGACATGGCCGGCCAGCACTTCTTCCATGCCGCCTGTCGAGAGCCGGTGACCGGCGACATTGATAATGTCGTCCGTGCGCGACATGACATAGAGATAGCCGTCTTCATCGATAAAGCCGGCATCGCCGGTTTTATAATAGCCGGGAAAGTCTTCCATATAGGCGGCTTCAAAACCGTCGCGGTTTTGCCACAGGCCCGGCAAGCAGCCGGGCGGCAATGGCGTTTTAATGACAATGGCACCGGTTTCATTGGCGGCAACCGGTTTGCCGCCTTCGTCAAGTACGGCCAGTTCATAGCCCGGCATGGCGACACTGGGTGAGCCTTTTTTAATCGGCAGCAATTCGATGCCGACCGGATTGGCGCAAATCGGCCAGCCGGTTTCGGTCTGCCACCAATTGTCAATCACCGGCACGCCAAGCGCCGTTTCGGCCCAATTAATCGTGTCGGGGTCAACCCGCTCTCCTGCCAAATAAAGCGTTTTGAAGGCGCTCAAATCATAATCCGCGACCAGCTTGCCGTGCGGGTCTTCTTTTTTTATGGCGCGAAAAGCGGTCGGCGCGGTGAACAGGGCTTTAACGCCGTGCTCGGAAATAACCCGCCAAAACGCGCCAGCATCGGGTGTGCCAATGGGCTTGCCCTCATAAATCACGCTGGTCGCGCCAATCGCCAAAGGCCCGTAGAGAATGAAACTATGGCCGACCACCCAGCCGAAATCGGAGGCCGACCAAAAAACCTCACCGGGCGCAATATTATAGACATTTTCCATCGCCCAACTGAGCGCCACCAAATGACCGCCATTATCGCGCACCACGCCTTTGGGAATGCCGGTCGTGCCGGAAGTGTAGAGAATATAAAGCGGGTCTGTCGCCAGCACCGGCACGCAAGCGGCACGTTTATCGGCGGCGCGCGCTTCGTCTTCCAATGCCTGCCATGCAAAATCACGGCCATTAATGAGCGGAGCAGGGCGCTCATCGCGCTGCCATATGAGACAGGCTTCAGGCTTATGCGCCGCCAAATCAATCGCTCCGTCGAGCAAAGGTTTGTAATCGACAATGCGACCCGGTTCGAGGCCGCAAGATGCAGCAAGCACCAATTTCGGCTTGGCATCGTCCAGCCTTGTTGCCAATTCGGCGGCCGCAAAACCGCCGAAAACAATCGAATGAATGGCGCCTAGACGGGCACAGGCGAGCGCCGCAATCGCCGTTTCAACAATCATCGGCATGTAAATAATGACGCGGTCGCCTTTTTCAATGCCCTTATCTTGCATCATGGCGGCGACGCATTGCACGCGGTCGAGCAATTGGGCATAGCTGATATGGGTTTTCGTGCCGGTCATCGGGCTGTCATGAATAAAGGCAAGACGATCGCCATGACCGGCCTCGACATATCGGTCGACGCAATTATGGCAAGTGTTCATCACGCCATCGACATACCAACGATCGCCGCTTTCATTGCGCTCGAAAATTTTTGTCGGTGCGGTTTGCCATTGCAGGCGCCGCGCTTGGCCGCTCCAAAAATTATGCGGATCATCGAGCCAGTGCCGATATTGTTCTTGATAGCTCATTATGCTCTCCCTCCTCACAAGCTTAACGCTTCACGGCGCGGTTTTTCAAGCCATGCCTGGGTTGTTTTGCGCCTCGGCTTAGGGCATTATTCGATCAATTGGAGGGGTATTATGAATATAAAATTCACGTTGTCAGTGCTTGGCACTGTTTTGGCCTTTATGGTGCCGCAAACGGCTTCGGCCGGGCCGGAAGACCGCCGCGCCATGTTTGGCGAAACCCATTTGCATACAAATTTATCATTTGACGCGTTTATTTTTGGCAATCGCAACGGCCCTGATGAGGCTTATGATTTCGCCCGAGGCAAAGCGATTACCCATCCGCTGGGATTCGATATGAAAATCCGCGTGCCGCTTGACTTTCAAGCGGTCACTGACCATGCCGTTTATCTCGGTATGATGCCGGCCATGTTTGACCCCAATAGCGCGGTCGCCAAACATCCAATTTCCCAAGCCTTGCGCGACGCCAAATCGGCCAGCGAGCGGCGTTTGGCATTTGGCAGACTATTGCCCTATATCGGCCAGCAAGTAGAAGATGATTTGCTGGATATGGATATTGTGCGCGACACATGGGCCGAAGTTAAGGCAGCGGCCGATCGCAATAATGAGCCCGGTAAATTCACCACTTTTATCGGCTATGAGTATACCACTTCGCAAGACCGGTTTGAAAATCTGCACCGCAATGTGATTTTCAAAGGCGATGCGCCGGATGAGCCGTATTCGCGGCTCATTTCCATGAATCCCGAAAACCTGTGGCGTTGGATGGACAGCTTGCGTGCGCAAGGCATGGACTCGATTGCCATTCCGCATAATTCCAACGGTTCGGACGGATATATGTTTGCCGAGAAAACGTTCGATGGCGCAGAGATTGATGCCGAATATAGTGCCATGCGCATGCGCAATGAACCGATTGTTGAAGTGTCGCAAGTCAAAGGCACATCGGAAACCCATCCGCTGCAAAGCCCGAATGATGAATGGGGGTCATTTGAAATCATGCCCTATCAAATCGCCACTTGGAAGGATAGCAAGATTGACGGTTCATATGTCCGCCATGCCTATTTGCGCGGGCTGGAAATGCAGGCGCAAGGCAAGGGTAACCCTTATAAGTTTGGCCTGATCTCTGCTTCCGATACGCATGTCTCTGCCGGCGGTTTTGACGAATTTGACTATTGGTCGAAAATCGGTGCCGTGGACGGCGTCGGGCGCTTGCGCGGTTCCGTGCGCCTGACATGGTCGCAACGTTTGGGGGCACAAATTTTCCGCGTGCAAAATTGGTGGCGACAAATCAATATGCCCGAGGACCAACGCACCGGTTGGCCCGGCAAAAATCCGGCGCCCGGCTATTTGCAAATGCAATGGTCAAGCTGGGGCGCATCCGGTCTGGCCGGTGTCTGGGCTGAAGAAAATACCCGTAATTCAATTTTTGATGCCATGCGGCGCAAAGAAACCTTTGCGACCAGTGGTCCGCGTTTGAAAGTGCGGCTGTTTGGCGGTTATGGCTTTAATGAAAAAATGCTTTCCGACCCGCAAATGGTGCGCAAAGCCTATGCGCGCGGCGTGCCTATGGGTGGCGATATGAAAGCGCGTTTGGGTCGAGCGCCGGATTTCCTGCTTTGGGCAACGCAAGATCCCGGCTCGGCGCCCTTGCAGCGTTTGCAAATGGTCAAGGGCTGGATTGATGCTGAAGGCAAGACGCATGAAAAAGTCTATGACACGGCCTGCGCCGGTGGTGTCCCGGTTGATGCAAAGACCCATCGTTGCCCTGACAATAATGCCAAAGTCGACACTCAAACCTGCGCCTATAGTGCCGATACGGGAGCCGGTGAGCTGAAAGCGCATTGGCGCGACCCTGATTACAAGCCGGGCGATAATGCGTTTTATTATGTGCGCGTATTGGAAAACCCGACCTGCCGTTGGTCGACATGGGATGCCATTCGCGCCAATTCAAAACCAAACCCGGCTTTGAAGGCGACGATTCAAGAACGCGCTTGGTCTTCCCCCATTTGGTTGGAGCATTAATTTTTCATGCGAGACCGGTTGAGTAGGCTGGCGCAAGACCGGCTGATTTGGTTTGTCATTTTGGGGTTAATGCTGTTCGGCGCTGATCGGCTGATGCAATCGCGTGACAATAATGTCATCAAAATCGATTTGCCGCTGGTTGAAAAATTGGTGGCGCAATGGGAAGGCCAAACCGAAAGGCGACCCAATGCGCGCGAATTGGATGCGCTGATTGAAGGCCATATTCGAGAAGAAATTTTGGTGCGCGAAGCGGCGCGCCTCGGCCTTGATAATGATGACATCATCATCCGTCGCCGACTGGCGCAAAAGGTCGAGTTCATGATGGCTGATGAGCGGGCGCCAGAATTGCCTGACCGCGCGGCTTTGCAAAAGTTTTTTTCTGAAAACAGCGCACAATATGACTCGCCGGAGACATTGAGCTGGCGGCATGTTTTTCTGGAAAATAAATCCGAGGCGCAGCAATTGCGCGTGGCGCTCAATAAAAGTGATAGCGATTGGCAAGATAAGGGCAAGCCCTTTATGCTTAATCGCGAATTTACGCGGCAAAGTGAATTGGAATTGTCGCGGCTTATGGGCACACAATTTGCCGCCGCTTTGTTTCGACAAAAAGAACAAGACTGGGGCGCACCGATTGAATCGGCCTTTGGCTGGCATGTCGTGAAAATCGATCGCCGCCATGCGTCGCAAAAGGGCGATTTTGAGTTATTGATTGAGCGCGTTGCGCGCGACTATCAAAAAGCCCAACGCCAAGAGGCACTGGCTGCCGCATGGGCCAAATTACGCGCCCGCTATCAGGTCGAGCTTTTGCCGATTGAAGACGCTGAATAAATGCGTGTCCTGGCCGCTTCATTCTGGATCATCGCGCTTGGTATTTTTTGCCTGCCGCCCGCAAAAGCGCATGAAGTGCGTCCCGGTTATATTGAAATCACTGAAACCGAGCGCGACCGTTTCGATATTATTTGGAAACAGCCCGTGCGCAGTGCGGGACGTGGGGCGGTCGCCGGATTGGGCCTGCGCCCGGTCTTCCCGGAAAATTGCCAAAGGTTAGGCGACAGCGCCATGCGGCGCCAGCCCGGTGCATTGGTCGAAAAATTCAATCTGGCATGCGATGGCGGTCTGTTGGGCCAAACCATCGGCGTTGAGGGGCTGCAGCGGACGATTACCGATGTGTTGGTGCAAATGGCTTTGGTCGATGGCGGACGGTTCAGCCTGCGCTTGACGGCGGATGCGCCGGTGCAAAAATTTGCCGGTGGCGGCACATTTCTCTTGGCCTATTTCGGTCTTGGAGTCGAACATTTGGTTTTCGGCCCCGACCATATCTTATTCGTGCTGGGATTGGTCTTGTTGGTCACCGGCTGGCGCCGCTTGATTTATGTCATCACCGCTTTCACCTTGGCCCATTCGCTGACATTAGGTCTCGCCATGTTGGGGCGCATCAGCGCGCCAAGCGCGGTGGTGGAGGCGATTATTGCCTTGTCGATTTTATTCGTCGCCATTGAATTGGCGCGGCCGCCCGAAAAGCGCTCCTACTTGGCGCGAGATTATCCGCAAGCCATGGCCTTCGGCTTCGGGCTTTTGCACGGTTTCGGCTTTGCCGGCATGTTGGCCGCCATTGGCCTGCCGCGCGATGTAGAGATTTGGGCGCTGGCGCTGTTCAATATCGGGCTGGAGGCGGGTCAATTATTGGTCGTCGCCGCGATGATTTTGTTTATGCGCTATGCGCAGCCGCCCCTCATGGTGGCGTTGACAGGGCGCAAAATAGGGATGCTTGGTGTCACACAGATCGTGCAGCAAGCGCCGCTGATTTTCATGGGCGGGATTTCCGTCTATTGGCTGCTCGACCGCTTGAGCGGCATTGGCAGTTAGACTATTCGGCCGCTTTTTTGGCTTCCGCGTCTTCGTATACTGCCGGACGTCCTTCCAGTTCGGCTTTCACTGCCTCAATCTGGTTCGGATGGCCGATAATGTCGTCTTGCAACACGCTTTCCAGCATCAGCGTGTCACCGACAAAGCGGTCAGCCGGCTCATTAAACAAGCGTTTGGTGCCGCGAATGGCATCGGGATTACGTCCGGCAATTGCCGTTGCGGTTTCAAAGGCAGCCGCAATCGGATTGTCGGCAATGCGGGTCAAAAAGCCGTATTCATATGCCTCATCGGCTTCAAAAATGCGCGCCGTCATGGCCAGTTCTTTGACAATATCTTCGCGCGCCACGCGGGTCATGACATGGGTGGTGCCCATATCCGGCACCAAACCCCAGCGCGCTTCCATAATGGAAAATTTCGTGCCCGGTGCGGCATAGCGTATATCGGCACCCATAAACAGCTGAAACCCGCCGCCGAGGGCAAAACCTTGCGCAGCGGCAATCACCGGCACCTCGATTTCGCGCCAAGTAAATGCGACTTTTTGCGGGCGATTGGCCAGCCCATGCGTGCGCTCGGCCAATTTTTGACGTTGTTTGCCATCAGTGACACCGGCATCACCGCCTTCCGCCATTTTGGCAAAATTTCCCATATCGAGACCGGCGCAAAAGGCGCGGCCCTCGCCCGAAAGAATAACGGCGCGGATTGATTTATCGGCTTTAATGCGCTCGCCGCATTCAATCAGCGCGTCCATCATCTCAGCGTCAAGCGCGTTCATTTTATCGCCGCGAATGAGATGCGCATGGGCGATGTGGTTCTCAATCTTCAAATCAATACGGTTTTCCATCTTCATCTCCTGTGATGGTTCCCAATCAGTTCAGGTCGACATATGCCGCGCCATGAAGGTTTCATGTTCGGAAGCATAGACCGCGTGGGCTTGTTTGTCAGGGATAAAATGTCGCTGCAGCAGATAGGCTTGGAGCGCAGCTGCTGCAGGGTCTTTTTTCTTGTGCGATGCGGCGGCAAAAAGCGCCGTCGCAAAGGCGCAATCGGTCTCAGCACCGCGCTTTATCTCAACATTCAGCATATTGGCCAGCATTTGGCAGAAAAAATCGCTACCGCCGCCGCCACCCAGAATATGCAATGTTTCCGGGCGGTATCCCAATTTGCCCGTCATATCATGCCAAATGGCGGTCAAAACATGGCCGACCCCCTCATAGGCGGCGCGGGCGATATGGTTGGCCGTATGCGCGCGCGTCAGGCCGTGCATTTGGGCGCGCCAATCGGCCTGCCAAAACGGCGCGCGCGTGCCCGATAAATAGGGGTAAAACATCCCGCCCCCGGCGCCAATGGCGGCATTCCCGGCGGCTTCTTCAAACGCTTTTGCGTCCAGCATTGGTGTGAATTGGCGCCGCACAAATTCAAGCGCGCCCATGCAATCGCTCATACCGGCCGCGTGATAGGCAAGGTCGGGTAAAATATGCGGATAATAAGAAACCGGCGCAAAGCGCGCATCCTTATCGGTGGAAAATGACACCACCCCGGCCGAAGCCAGTTTCACCGTTGCGCTATTTGCCTCAAGCGGTGCAACGCACAGCCATTCCATTGAAGTGTCAATGGCCCCTTGATAGACCGGCACGCAAGGCAGGCCAAATTCTGCTGCCGCCTCGTCGCTGACCATGCCGATTTTTGTCCCGCTGGTCAGCAATTCGGGAAAAGCGGCGGGTGCAATGCCGCTCATGGCGGTTAATGTGTCATGCCATTTGCCGTCGCGGTCGGCCATCAGACTGCCGACCGCTTCACTCTTATCGCTGACATGCGCCTCGGTAATTTGCGCGGCAAGCCAGTCTTTGGCGAAATAGAGTTTTTCGGTGGCCGCGATGATTTCCGGCTCATGGGCCGCCAGCCAGATAAGTTGCGGCAATGTCCATGTCGCATTGGGGGTATTGCCGCTCAGCTTTTCCACCTCGCCTTGCCTCGCCAATTCAGCGGCTTGCAACGCGGCGCGTTGGTCGCTCCACATAATGGCGGGTCGCAAAGGGGTGCCCGTGCCATTGCATAAAACCGCAATATGCGCCCCGCCCGAAAAACTCAATGCGGCGATTTGGTCCAGCGCATTGCCGTTTTGCATGCGCAGTTCGGCCAAAGCGCTTTGCAGGGCAGCGCGCCAATCGGCCGGCATTTGCTCGCTATGACCGGGCTGAGGGTGGTGCGTGTCATAAGGCGCGCGCGCCGTCAAAAGCGTACGACCCGCGCCGTCAATCAAACAGGCTTTCAGCGCACTGGCGCCCAAATCTATGCCGAGAAAATTCTCCATCACTGCTTATAGGCAAGAAAAAGGGCGCCTGCAAAGCAAGCGCCCCCTCCAATAATATGGAGTCGTGATTGGATTTAAGGCCAATCCCTAATTGTTTTCGTGTGCCAATGGACCCGAAGGTTGCTCCACGTCCATGCTCAAACACCGGGTTTCAAACCTCAAATACTTCCGTTCACTAGACAATGGATCACCTCCTTTCG
>CATDDF010000032.1 GCA_949498175.1 Alphaproteobacteria bacterium
GGGGAAAAATTCCATCACCTCTGCATCGCCATTCATGGCAGCAAAATCGTCCAAATGCGCCTCGGTGAAATGCACCAAATGCAATCTTTCGGTCCGTAAAATAGGTTCAAATCTTTTCATCCCTTTAACTCTAGGTGATTTACCGCATCGCATCTATGCTATCGCCCATTCGCCACACGGGATAATTTCATGACCGACCGCACTCAAGCCATGCTGACCGAGCCGCCGTTGCGTTTGCTGCTGCAAATGACCGCGCCGAACACGCTGGCCTTCACATTGCAAGCTTGTGTCAATCTGGCAGAAATTTACATGATCGGTCGTCTTGGCACAGAGGCGCTGGCGGCGATTGCGCTGGTCTTTCCTTTATTGATTTTGGTGCAAACCATGTCGGGCGGGCCGCTGGGCGGGGCCATTACCGCCTCCATCGCCCGTGCGCTCGGCAATGGCAATTGCGACAATGCCGAGCGGCTGGTCTGGCATGCCATTTATGGCGCTTTTATCGGCGCGGCTGTTTTCTTCGTGCTATTTGCCTTATTCGGACGGCAATTGCTTGTGCTGCTGGGCGGTGACGGCATTATTCTCGATATGGCCATGAGTTATTGCTGGGTGCTGTTCAGCGCCGGTCTGATTTTATGGCTCGGCAGCACATTGGGCGCAGCCTATCGCGGCGCCGGAGATATGGCCTTTCCCGCCAAGCTGATGATTTTCTCGGCCATGCTGCAAGTGCCGCTGACCGCCATATTGGTTTTCGGCCTATTTGGCGTTCCGGCGCTTGGCGTGACCGGCGCGGCAGCTTCCAGCGTATTTGTCGGGGCGATTATGATAAGCGTGCTGCTGGTTGAACTGCTGCGCGGCCATCGCGCCATCAGCCTACGCATGCACCAAAGGGGCTGGCGGCGTGAACTGGCCACAGACATTCTCAAAGTGGCGCGTCCGGCCAGCCTGAACCCGCTGATGAATGTCGCGACAATTTTGGGGCTGACCGCATTGGTTGGGCAGTTTGGCACACAAGCCTTGGCCGGATATGGCATTGGCACGCGGATTGAATTCGTCATGCTGCCGGTGATATTCGCTTTCGGCACGGCCTTGACAACCATTGTCGGCACCAATGTCGGTGCCGGAAATTATGACCGCGCCGAATTGGCAGGACGCTATGGCATGACCAGTGCCGCCTTGATATGCGGAACGGTTGGCGGTCTTTTGGCTCTCTTCCCCAATCTTTGGATACCGATTTTCACCGATGATGCCGGGACTTTTGAAGTCGCGCGAAATTACATTCGCATTGTTGGACCGGCTTATGCCTTTCTCGGCATTGGCTTGGTGCTGTATTTTGCGTCGCAAGGCGCAGGCACGATGAGATGGCCGATACGCGCGCAAATTTTGCGCTTTGTTCTGTCGGTCGGCGGCGCGTTTTTTCTGGTCAATTATTTGGGCTATGGCCTAAACGCGGTTTTCATCGTAACCGTCGTCGCTTTGGTCCTTTATGCCGGAATAATTTCAGCCGCCGTTTTCAACGGCGCGTGGCGACCCAAATCATCCGGCTAAGGCCGTCGCTTTCGGGTCTCCGGCATTATGAAGACAGGCCAATGCAGCGACGCTACACAGACCGACAAAAACAAAGGCATTGCCATAGCCGCCACCAAAATCATAAATCAGGCCGATAACCACAGGCCCGAGCGCAACGCCACCATTCATCACCAATTGGTGAATGCTGAGAAGGCGCGGAAAATCGCGCACCCCAAAAGCGGCGGCGACTAGAAGCGGTTGCGCCATCAAAACATTGCCGACGGTGAAACCGAAAAATGCCGTCAGCATCAGAACCGGCCATGCCCCTTCAACCATCGCCATACCGAACATGGCCACCGCTTGCAGCATGTAAATTACCATCATAAAGACGAACAGATTGAGACGGTCGAGCACCGCGCCGCATATCAAACGGCCGGTTAAAGAGCAAAAAGCCAATGAAGCGACGGTGATGGCGGCGGTCTCGCCATCAGCGCGCTCCAAAGCCCACTTAAAGACATGGGCAATCGTGCCGACTTGTGCCATCAAGGCCAGAAATGCCGCCGCTGCCGAAAATAAGAAAAACCTGCTGCGCACAGCCTGCGCCGCCGCCATACCCTGTTGTGGCGCATTTTCACCCTGCGGGTCGGACGCATCGCCATCCGGGTTGAGCCCCATAACCTGCGGGTCGGGGCGCAATAAAAACAGTGCCAATGGAATATTCAACAAAATCACCGCCAAAGCCCAAGGCGCGCGCAAGCCGTCCATACCATCCAATTCCAGCACACGGGCCAGCATGGGGGTCAGGAGAATGCCGCCCAAAGAGAGCCCCGATTGGGTCAGTGCAATTGCAAAGGCACGGCGACGGACAAACCAACGCGCCACCAATGTCGTTGCCGGTACTAAAGCCGTCATGGCATAGCCAACACCCAAAGCGGCATAGGCCAGATAAATCGCGCCCAGCGAATGAGCCGCGGGCAGCCAATAATAGGTCACGGCAATAAACAAAGTGCCGGTGGCAATGCACCAGCGCGCATCATAGCGCGATATCAGTTCACCGACGGCAATGCCGCCCAAACCGCCAACCACCAAAAAAACGGTATTGGCGCCCGATATTTGCGCTACCGAAAAGCCGCGCTGTGCGACCAGTGCTTCCAACAGTACTGACATGGCATAAAAAATCATGCCGGCGCCGACAAACAATGTATAGCCAATGGCAATCAGCACCCACCAACCAAAGAAAATGCCGTGTTGTTTCTGTGCCAAATGAACCGTTCCTATTATTGACAATGCAGAGGGATAAACCCAAATTGAAGGGGGAGAGTAACCAATGATGGCAAAAAGTAAATCTCAGCCAGAAACGACGCATCCGATGGATGATTTTCCGGTGCGTCCATTGGACTTTGATATTGACGGCATTGCGCCGGAAGACTGCGCGTGGAGCAAATCCTCGCCCTATTTCTCGGTATTCATCAATGCGCTGGGCCTTCATGTGCCTTATTTTGAGCGCTATCTCATCCACACGATAAACACGGTCAAGCATGATGTGGCAGACGACAAGCTGCGCCGCGATATGGTTGCCCTGGCCGGGCAAGAGGGCCATCATGCGCGAAATTTTATCGCTTTTAACGCGCTGATGGCCAAACGTTATCCGAAAGTTGAAAAGCTTGATGCGACAGCCAAGAATTATTTCAAAAGAGCTGCCGAAAAAGACAGCTTGAGGCGCAAAGTCGCCTTCACGGCAGGTTATGAAACCTTCACCTTTCTCGCCGGTCTCATCATTCTCAAAAATTACGATAAATGGATGGCCGACAGCCATCCGGTCATGAAAGCGCTATGGGTATGGCATCAGGTCGAGGAAGTTGAGCATGGCTCAGTGGCGCATGATGTCTATCGCGCGCTGTACGGCAAATATGAATGGTATCGCAAATATATGGTGCTGATGGCCGGTCTGCATATTGCCCGCGAAACGCTAAAAGCCTATATCCATATGGCGCGCATTGAGGGGTGGTTTAAAAACCCGCTCAAAGCCATCGGCGCCATGGCGTTTTGTTTCAAAACATTGGGGCAAATGGCATGGCAAACCCTGCCGGTTTTCAAAAAGAACTATAATCCGCGGACTCATCCACTGGCCACCAGTAAACAAGATCCGGTGGCCATTGCGTGGCGACGCCACGATGCCAAAGGCGGCAATGTGCTCGACATTGATCGCGATGCGATGGCGCAAATCATGCAGCTTTAATCGATATCTTAATCTGGGGGGATAAGATGGAAAATTATCAGAAAAACCTGATCGGTCACGCTCTATTGGTGCTGATTATCGGCCTCTTGGCCGGATTTATGCTGGCTTTCAGCCTGATTGGCGGCTTGGAAGTGGTGCCAAGCATTTTCATGGGCATTCCGGTTTTCGGCACGACAGAGGGGTGGGTGCGCGCCCATTCGGGCGGCATTGTCAATGCGCTTTTAATGATTGCCGTAGCCTTTGCTTTGCCGCATTGCGGGCTCGCACCGGGGCGTTTGGCGCTTTATGCCAAAGGCATTGTTTTTGCCGGTTGGGCCAATACGATATTTTACTGGTTCGGCAATGCCTCCGCCAATCGCGCTCTGTCATTTTCAGA
>CATDDF010000033.1 GCA_949498175.1 Alphaproteobacteria bacterium
GACGGCTTGGCCGATGTGATGGCCATGCTGGCCGCTGCCAATGAGACGGTCATTCCCATCGGCACATTGGCGCCGCGCAACGGCGAGGCCGTCACCTTCAGTGGGTCCATAAAAGGATGAGCGGCAGCCCCGTCAAAATAGCCATTCTCTTTTCCGGTCGCGGCAGCAATATGCAAACTTTGGCGCGCCATATTGCCAAAGCGCATGTGCCCGCTGAATTGGTGCTTACCGTCACCAATCGCCCCGATGCCGGTGGCATTGCGATTTGCAAAGCAGCCGGCATTGCCTGCACGGTGATAGACCACAAAAGTTTCGACAGCCGCGAGGCGTTTGACGCCAAGCTTGATGAAAAATTGCGCGCCGCCAATATCGATCTGATTTGCTGCGCCGGTTTTATGCGCCTGCTGACGGCAGATTTCGTCAATGGCTGGCCCGACCGCTTGCTCAACATCCACCCGTCACTCTTGCCCAAATATAAAGGGCTGCGCACCCATCAGCGGGCGCTGGAAGCAGGCGATAAAGAGCATGGCTGCACTGTGCATTATATGCGGCCCGAAATGGATGACGGGCCGATTATCGTGCAAAAATCCGTGCCGGTGCTGGCGGGTGACACGCCCGACATGCTGGCCGACCGCGTTATCGAACAAGAGCACATCGCCTACCCGGAGGCGCTGGATATGGTACTAAAAAAAATGGCGGGCACTGCCTAGCAGTCCCGCCATTTCGCATAAAGCCGGGTCGGGAATTAGCCGACCAATTCGTCATCCGTGAAGAAGAACTCAATCTCTTCCGCTGCCGTTTCCGGTGCGTCGGAGCCGTGCACGGAATTGGCATCAATGCTTTCGGCAAAATCTTTGCGAATGGTGCCTTCATCGGCTTCAGCCGGATTGGTTGCGCCCATGATTTCACGGTTTTTGGCAATGGCGTTTTCGCCCTCCAAAACCTGCACAACCACCGGGCCGGAGACCATAAAATCGACAAGGTCATTATAAAAAGGACGCTCTTTATGCACGGCGTAGAAGCCACCGGCCTGTTCGCGCGTCATGTGAATACGTTTGGAAGCGATAATGCGCAGACCATTGCTTTCAAACCGGTCAATGATTTTACCGGTCAGATTGCGCTTGGTGGCATCCGGTTTGATGATGGAAAAAGTGCGTTCAATGGCCATTGGAAGTTCCTCAACTCTGGTTCATTTGAGGGTCTTATAGGCGGGCTTTTCAGCCTTTGCAAGCTAGGCTTCGTTTTTGAACGACAAATATACAAGCGTCAAACCTGCGCCGCCGAAACCGCCCAAAACATACTTCATAATCTCTTCGAGAAGGTCGAATATCGCATCAGCCTGTCCCAACCAAACCAATCCGGCAACAAACAGCAAGAGCATCGATACCAAAATTAAAATGAACCTTTTGTTGCGAGTTGACACTTTGTCGAATGTCTCTCTTTCCCCAGCTCTGTCTTCTCTTGTAGCTTCTATAGAAGCTAGCGCGACCTCCTTGTGATTATCCAAATCAGCGGCTCTGGCTTACAATTCTCGTCGCCTTGTTTCAATCTCCGCCCCCTGAACACGTAACATTTGCTGGAGGGTTTCCTCACTAGGCAATTTATTGTCTTCTTTGGACATATTTTATGACCTCAAAGAGAAACTTGGCCACTTCCATTCAATACGGAAATACCCAAAATGCTTATCACCCAAACGTGGAGGGATAAATTTAAAAGACTTTAGGTCCGATTGTCTCTTTTCAAGAATTTCCAAAAATTCTTCAGCCGAGACTTTTTCGGGTTCATCAGCAGCAAAATTCAAAGTTATCGATTTGGCTGACTTATTTGGTCGAGTGTGGCGCAACAATTGCTAGCCTCCTTATTCTTCTTCTTTGGGAAAGTTTAGCACAGATGTCAGGTTTATGAAAATATTTCAGCTTCTAGGCTTTTTGCTCCCATTTGCCATCTGATGATTGCTGCCAATATGTCAGTTCGTGTCCTGCCTCTTTTAACTCACTCCAGCGCGCACGGGCGCGCGCCACATTGTCTTCGTCGCGTCCGTCAAACATGAAAACCGTGCGCTCAAATCCGTCAATCGCAGCGCGCTCGGCACCATCAACGAGAAACAATACATTGGCACTGTTCGGCGTTTCATCTTCGTCGGTCAGCCATATGGGCTGGCTGCCCACATGTTCGTCGAAACGCGCATCACCCTTGGCGGCGTGGGGCAAAAAAGCGTCATCCCTAAATGTCCAAAGATGGCTGTCTAGTGCCGCAACGCGCTCCGCCGATCCGGCTTGCACAACCGCTTTCCAGCCGCGCTTCATGGTAGCGTCCAGCAAAAGAGGCAGCGCCTGTTCCAGCGTCTGTTGTTCCAAATGATAGAACAGGACCTCGCTCATTATTTTTCGTAATGCGCCTTCACCAAACGGTCGAGCAAGCGCACACCATAGCCAGATGCCCATGTTCGGCTGGTTGCACTTTTCGGACTGCCCATAGCCGTGCCGGCAATATCCAAATGCACCCAGGGCACATTATTGGTAAAGCGCTTCAGAAATTGTGCTGCGGTCGATGAACCGGCATAGCGGCCACCGATATTTTTCATATCGGCATTGGGTGTATTTATCATTTTGTCGAAATTGTCATTCATCGGCATACGCCAAACTTTTTCGCCTTCTGCATTGCCGATCTCTGTCAATTGCTCGGCCAAGCGGTCATCGCTGGCAAACATGCCGGCATAATCTTGCCCCAACGCAATCAAAATGGCGCCGGTCAGTGTCGCCAAATCAATCATGAATTGCGGCTTGAAGCGTTTTTGCGTGTACCAAAGCGCATCTGCCAAAACGAGACGGCCTTCAGCATCGGTGTTCAACACCTCAATGGTCTGGCCCGACATGGAAGTCACAATATCGCCGGGGCGCTGCGCGTTTCCGTCCGGCATATTTTCCACCAGCCCAATGACGCCGACCGCATTAACCTTGGCCTTGCGCGAGGCCAATGCATGTATCAGGCCGGTTACGGCGGCTGCCCCGCCCATATCGCCCTTCATATCTTCCATACCGCCGGCAGGCTTGATGGAGATACCACCCGTATCAAAGCATACCCCTTTGCCGATAAAAGCGACCGGTTGTTTGGATTTGGCCGCCCCGTTCCACTGCATCACAACCATTTGACTGGGTTGCACACTGCCCTGCCCGACGCCCAACAAAGAGCCCATGCCGAGTTTTTTCATCTGTGCTTCGCTCAGCACTTCGACCTTCACACCCAATTTGGTCAGCGCTTTGGCGCGCTTGGCAAATTCCGGCGGGGTCAAAATATTTGACGGCTCATTGACCAAATCGCGGGCGACAATCGTGCCGTCGGCTATTACCTTCAATTCGGCATAGGCTTTCTTCGCCGCTGTCGCCGCTTTTGTCGCAACAGTGAATTTCTTCGGCCCACCGCTTGACTTGTTTTTCGTTTTATAGGTTTCGAATTTATAATCGCGTAAATATGCGCCAACCGCCGCGCGCGCCGCAATCTCGCCATCAGCGACATTGCTGCCCAACGGCTCAAGGAGAAACGTCACATTGCCTTCTGCCTTTTCTACTGCACCCAGCGCCGTGCCGCCCATTTTCTCGGCATCAAATGCGCTCAGCTTTTTGCCGTCGCCGACACCCAGCACCACAATACGGTCAAGGTCCGATTTGGCCGGTGCGAGCAAGGCAAACATGGAGGCCGGTTTACCTTTGAATTTTTTGATTTTGATGGCCTTGCTGATGGCGCCGCCGATTTTCTTATCCAACTGCTTTCCCAAGGCGCCGAGCTTGCCGCCATCGGTTGCAGTGATGATGAGCGAACCCTTTTCGGGCAATTTATCCGTAGCCAAAGCGATAGAAATGGGCATATTTTTCTCCGTGCAGCAGAATTTGAAGGTTTATTGTCAGTCACATTATGGTGTAAAAACTCATGCGTCTATAGCCGTTTTAGGGTATGACGGGGTCTAAGCGCCGCACCTTCGGTGTTTAAATGGGAAAGAAATGAAAATAATTCGACTGTTATGCATGGCTTTATGTTTCCTCTTGGTCGTCGCCCCCGCTTCGGCGCGCGATGTTGAGGGCATTGCCGCCGTGGTCAATGATCAAGTCATTTCCCTGTATGATGTTGACCAGCGCGTCGATTTGTTTTTCGCAACATCGGGAATTGATAAATCACCGGAAATGACCGAGCGGATGCGCGAGCAAGTTCTTCGCTCTTTGGTCGATGAAAAATTGCAACTGCAGGAAGCTTCCCGCGTCGAAATCGAAATCCAAGAAAATGAGATTGAGCAGCGCATGGCATTGCTGGCCAAGCAGGACAACCGCACTTTGGACGGCATTAAAGAATTTCTCGAAAAAGAAGCGATTGAAGAAAATACGCTGAAAGCGCAAATTCGCGCCGAATTGGCGTGGAATCAATTTGTCCGACGCAGTTTTGGCGGACGTATCAAAGTCGGCGAACAAGAAATTGAAGAACAATATGAAAAAGCCGTGAAAGCGATTAACCAAACGCGCTACCTGGTCAGCGAGATATTGCTCAATCTCGACAGCTTCTCAACTGAAGAGCAGGTGCGGCAAATATCGGGCGAAATTGTCAAACAATTACAATCAGGCATTTCTTTCCCGGCTGTGGCGCGGCAATTCTCGATTGCGCCGACAGCATCGCAAGGCGGCCAATTGGGCTGGATTTCCGCCGACCAACTCAATCCACGACTTGCACAAGTGGTGCGGCAAATGCAGCCAGGCCAAATTTCGCCGCCCGTTCCGACAACGGGCGGTGTCTATATTCTTGCTCTGGCCGATAAGCGGGCCGGCGGCAATGACCCCTCCAAAAACAAATTTGATGTGCTGACGGTAGCCTTTCCCGATTCTGTGAAGCGTCAGCGCATTGATGAATATGTATCCGATTTCAAAACCTGCCGCCGCGCACAAAACGATGGCAAAAAATTGAAAGCCGATGTCAAACGCAGCGGATTGCAAGAACTTCGTCGCCTGCCCGGTGCGACAGCTCTGGCCGTCGCCAATTTGGAAGCCGGTGAAGTCGCCCCTCCCGTGACACAAAACAGCATCACCAATGTCTACATTGTTTGCGACCGTAAAGATGATTTGGGCGTTGAAATTTCTCGCGACCAGATTGCGGATAATATTTTCTCGCAACGCATATCCGTGATGGCGCGTCGCCATTTGCGCGACCTGCGCCGCGACGCAGTGGTCGAATATCGTTAAGGGATTAGCCACAATGCATGATGACGGCCTGCCTCCGCTGCGCGATGTCATCAACCGTTATGAATTGCGGGCCGATAAGAAATTCGGGCAAAATTTTATTCTCGACCTCAATGTGACGCGGCGCATTGCACGCCAAGCCGGTGATTTAACCGATTGTGATGTCGTCGAAATTGGCCCCGGCCCCGGCGGTCTGACACGCGGCCTTTTGATGGAAGACGCGCGCAAAGTTCACGTGATTGAGGCAGACAGCCGATTTATTCCTGCCCTAAAAGAGATTGCTGAAGCCTATCCCGACCGGCTCAATATTATTGAAGGCGATGCGTTGAAAATCCGACCGCAAGAACTGACCGGCGGGCCGTATCGTATTATTTCCAACCTTCCCTATAATATCGGCACAGCCTTGCTCACCGGCTGGCTTGACGATGGCTGGCAAAATGGCCTATGGCAGCCTTCATTTTTATCGATGACACTGATGTTCCAAAAAGAAGTGGCGCAGCGCATCACCGCGCAGGCCGATGACAAGCATTATGGCCGCCTTGCTGTTTTGGCCAATTGGCTTTGTCATACGGAACTGGCCTTTGAGGTTGACCGGCAGGTTTTTGTGCCACCGCCCAAGGTTACTTCGGCAATTGCGCATCTCGTTCCCCATGCCCAGCCTTTGGCCGAAGCAGACCCTGAAATGTTGACGCAGTTGACCGCGGCCGCTTTCGGCCAAAGGCGGAAAATGTTGCGCGCCAGCCTGAAACAGATATGCTCTGACCCAATGGCGCTTTTGGCCGAAGCGGGGATTGACGAAACGTCACGGGCTGAAGTGTTGACGATTGATGATTTTTGCAAGCTGGCACGGCTGCTGCCGAGCCACTGATTAGGGGGAATTATGAAAAGCCAAGCAATTACGGAATATGGTGCCGCGCTGGAGGCGGTTGAAAGCGAAACACCTCAGCCGAGCGGCAGCGAAGTGCTGGTTGAAATCAGCCATTGCGGTGTTTGTCACTCTGACGTGCATTTTCATGACGGTCATTTCGATATGGGCGGCGGCAATAAGCTTGATGTGCGCGGCGCGCGGCAAACGCCTTTCACTTTGGGGCACGAGATTGAAGGCACTGTCATCGCCATTGGCGACGACGTAAAAGACGTCAAAGTCGGTGACCGCCGTGTGATTTACCCATGGATTGGCTGCGGCGATTGCAATGATTGCAATAATGGCCGCGAGAATTTGTGCAATGGCCGCGCGCTGGGCGTTAATCTCCCAGGCGGTTTTTCAACCCATTGTTTGGTGCCGCATGAGCGCTACTGCCTGGATGCGGGTGACATTGCGCCGGGTCTCGCCAGCACTTATATGTGTTCGGGCATCACCGCCTATTCAGCGTTGAAATATCTCAATACGGGTGACAAGGGTGAATCGGCTCTGATTGTCGGGCTTGGCGGTGTCGGCATGATGGCACTGCAATTCGCATTAGAAATGTTCGACGAAGCGCCGATTGTCGCTGACCTTGACGACAATAAGCTGCAAGCGGCGATGGGCGCCGGTGCCAAGGCCGCCTATAACCCGAAAACCGAGGGCGATTTAAAAAAACTGATTGCCGACACGAATGGCGGCGTCGCCGGCGCGGCTGATTTTGTCGGCGCTGAAGGCTCTTTGCAATTTGCCACCGGCGCATTGCGTCGCGGTGGTGAGGTCAAAATTGTCGGCCTGTTCGGCGGCGCTTTCAGCCAACCGATTCCCATGTTCCCGTTCCGGGCCATGTCAATTGGCGGTTCCATGACCGGCACATTGGAAGACACGATTGAAATGCTGGAAATTGTCAAAGCCGGTAAAATCAACCCGATACCGGTTGAGACGCGCACCATGTCGGAAGCCAGCCGCACGCTCGACGATTTGCGCGAAGGCAATATTATCGGGCGCGTCGTTCTCGAGAATTAGGGGATATCGCGCTACAGTGCCTCGCGTAAGGTCTTCACAAAATCGGAGAGGCCGGTTTGGCGACCGCGCTTCAACCGCTCTGATGTTAAAATGGCTTGCACTTGCGTCAGACTGGCGGCCGCGTCTTCATTGACGATAATATAGTCATATTCAGGATAATGGCTGATTTCGTCAGACGCTTTGGCCATGCGCGAGGCCACCACATCAGCGCTGTCTTGCGCGCGGCTGTTCAGGCGCTTCTCAAGCTCGGCTGCGGTCGGCGGCAAAATGAAAATTTTGACCAAATCATCGGCGGCGGCTTCTTGCAATTGCTGTGTGCCTTGCCAGTCAATATCAAACAATACATCGCGGCCTGTCGCCAGCGCCTCTTCAACCGGCGCGCGCGGCGTGCCGTAATAATTATCGAACACTTTGGCATGCTCCAATAATTCATCGCGATTGCGCATTTCACCAAAGGCCTGCGTATCGACAAAATGATAATCTTGCCCGTCCGTTTCACCAGGGCGCGGTTTACGCGTCGTCACGGAAACGGACATATTAATATTGCCATCACTTTCCAAAAGTCCGCGTGCCAAGGTGGTCTTGCCGGCCCCTGAGGGTGAGGACAGAACCAACATTAAACCGCGACGGTTAATGGCTGACGACATATGCAAACGCCTCTCGAATCAAAATCGCTGGCCTCAACTATAGCCTATCTGCGATTTTGTTTTTCAATTTGCCGCCAGCGCCGGACATTTTTATTGTGCGCTTCCAGTGTTTCGGCAAAAGCATGACCGCCCGAGCCGTCAGCAACAAAATACAGCGCCTTGCTGTCCGCCGGATTGAGCGCAGCGGCGATGGAAGCGCGTCCCGGATTGGCAATCGGCGTCGGCGGCAGGCCGTTAATGCGATAAGTATTGTAAGGCGTTGTGCGGCGAATTTCGCTCCGTCGTATCGGTCGACCGAGCTTTCCTTGACCGCCGACAAGCCCGTAAATAATCGTCGGGTCAGATTGCAAACGCATGCGCTTTTTCAAACGATTGACAAACACCGCTGCGACCAGCGGACGCTCAGAAGCGACACCGGTTTCGCGCTCAATAATCGAGGCCAAAATCAGTGCTTCACGCTTTGTCGTGAAAGGCAGGTTTTTTTGTCGTTGCGGCCATAATTCATCGAGCGCTGTTTTCTGCGCCGCTTGCATTTTACCGATAAGCGCGGCGCGCATCATGCCGCGCTCTACCTTATAGGTTTCGGGCAACAGACTGCCCTCTTTCGGCAGCTTCACATCGCCCGCCAGCACCGTTTCATCTTGTAGCAGCTTGACGATTTGCATGCTGGTCAGCCCCTCAGCAATGGTGATGGGATGCAGCACGATGTCGCCCTGAGTGAGGACACGCAGCACGGCAGGCATATTGGCAGCGGCAGGAATATCATATTCCCCCGCTTTCAAATTGGCGCTGTCACCGCTTAAGCGCACATAGAGGCGGAACAAAAAGCCGCTTCGCAAAACACCCGCTTCAGCCAAGTGGCTTGCAATGGCGCGCGACGAGGCACCGCTTTGCAGCAAAACACGCTTAGTGTCGCCATGCGGGCCGGGCATGTAAATCAACCCCAATATAATGGCAATAGCCAAACCGCCGCTGACTGCGGCAATAATGATAAGACCACGAAATTTTAAAATAAGCTGTTTCAGCCGTTCCAAACCGCGCTACTCAACAGCCTTAAAGACCAGCGAGGCATTGGTGCCACCAAAACCGAAACTGTTGGACAGCGCCGCTTTGACCTCGCGCTCTTGCGCTTTATGCGGCACCAGATTGATTTTTGAATCAACCGAAGGATTGTCGAGATTGAGCGTCGGCGGCACAATGCCGTCACGCATGGCAAGAATTGAGAAAATCGCCTCAACCGCACCGGCCGCACCGAGCAAATGACCGATGGCGGATTTGGTCGAGCTCATGGTTAGCCCGTCAGACGCGCCGCCGAACAAGCGCTCAACGGCTTTCAATTCAATTTCGTCGCCCAAAGGTGTGGAGGTGCCATGCGCGTTGACATAGCCGATATCTTCCGGCGACAGGCCACTGCGCTTCAGCGCCGCTTGCATGGAGCGAAAGCCGCCCGACCCGTCTTCAGCCGGTGAGGTGATGTGATAAGCATCACCCGACAGGCCATAGCCGACCACTTCAGCATAAATTTTTGCGCCTCGCGCTTTGGCGTGTTCATATTCTTCGAGAATGACCACACCCGCGCCCTCGCCCATGACAAAGCCGTCACGGTCTTTATCATAAGGTCTGGATCCTTTTTCAGGGGTCTCGTTAAAACCGGTCGAAAGTGCCCGACAGGCCGCAAATCCGGCAATACCGAGGCGGCAAATCGCCGACTCCGTGCCGCCCGCCACCATTACATCAGCATCATCGAGCATAATCAGCCGCGCCGCATCGCCAATGGCGTGGGCGCCTGTCGAACAGGCCGTCACAACCGCATGATTGGGCCCTTTCAGCCCATGCTTGATGGAAACTTGACCACCGGCCAGATTGATAAGCGCGCCGGGAATGAAAAACGGGCTGAGACGACGCGGGCCACGGTCGCGCACGGTGAAAGCACCATCTTCAATGCCTTGCAAACCGCCAATACCGGCACCGATGAGAACACCGGTGCGATATTGCTGCTCTTCGCTTTCAGGCTTATACCCGCTATCGGCCAAGGCCATATCGCTGGCCGCCATAGCGTAAATGATGAAGTCATCGACGCGTTTTTGTTCTTTCGGCTCAACATAAAGGTCGGGGTTGAAGCCGTTTTCGCCCTGCTCATCGGCGCGGTCAATATGACAGGCAATCTGACAGGGTAAATCGGACACGTCGAATCCGGTTATTGACCCTGCACCGGATTGGCCGGAAAGCAGGTTTTGCCAGCTTTTTTCGGCGGTTTCGCCCAGCGGGTTAACCGAGCCAATGCCGGTAATAACGACGCGTCGCATGATTTATAAGCCTTAGCCGGCCTGTTCGATGAACTTTACGGCGTCGGCAACGGTCAAAATGGTTTCGGCAGCATCGTCAGGAATTTCGATACCGAATTCCTCTTCAAAAGCCATAACCAGTTCCACTGTGTCGAGGCTGTCAGCACCAAGATCATCAATAAAGCTGGCAGCTTCATTTACATCACCGGCATCTACGCCGAGGTTTTCAACAACGATTTTCTTTACGCGATCGGCAATATCACTCATGACAAGCTCCTTCAAAATTTGGCTGTTCGATGTTTCGGAACAGCGATTCCCCCTGTTTGGGACAAGCGTCTTGTAACGCTTGAAGTTTCCCTATCACCCTTTACACATTGTGTCTATAGCGCGAGAAGCAAGCGCTAAATCATAGCCATACCGCCATTCACATGCACAGTCTGACCGGTAATATAGGCTGCTTCATCGCTCGCCAAAAACAGGCAAGCGGCAGCAATATCATCGCCACTGCCCAGGCGACCCGCCGGAATCGCGGCGGTGAGCGCTTCTTTTTGCTCATCGGGCAAAACATCGGTCATTGGCGTGGCGATAAAGCCTGGCGCAACGCAATTCACCGTAATGCCGCGGCTCGCGACTTCTTGCGCCAGAGATTTCGACATGCCAATCATACCCGCTTTCGTGGCGGCATAATTGGCTTGCCCCGGATTGCCTGTCACGCCGACAACCGAGGTGATGCCGATAATGCGCCCATGACGGCGTTTCATCATGCCACGAAGCGCGGCGCGAATAAGGCGGAAACTCGAAGTCAGATTGACCGACAGCACCGCGTCCCAATCTTCATCTTTCATACGCAGCGCCAGATTATCGCGCGTGATACCCGCATTATTGACCAGAATATCCAAGCCGCCCATCGCTTCTTCCGCATTGGCGGCAAGCGCTGCTGCGCCTTCCTCAGAAGATAAATCTGCCACCAAAACATGAGCGCCATCGCCCAATTCATCGGCCAATTCCTGCAATACCGCTTCGCGCGTACCGGCCAGCCCGACATTGGCACCGGCGGCGTGTAAGGTTTTGGCAATCTCCCGTCCGATACCGCCTGACGCGCCGGTAACCAGTGCATCTTTTCCGCTTAAGTCAAACATGGCTGTTCCTTTCGGTGATTAGCGCAAAAATCCGTCTATATCTTCCGGCGTGTTCAGCGCTTTCGCCGCCAAACGGCCATCAATGCGCTTGGCCATGCCGGTCAGCACTTTGCCACTGCCGATTTCCAGCAATTCGGTAACGCCATTATCCGCCGCCCATATCATCGACTCGCGCCAGCGCACCGAGCCGGTGACCTGTTGCACCAATAAATCGCGAATGGTGTTGCCATCGCTGACGGCCTGCGCGGTAACATTGGCGATTAGCGGTATGGCGGGTGATTTTATATCGGTATCAGCGAGGGCTGCTTGCATTTCATCGGCCGCCGGTTGCATCAAGGCGCAATGGAAAGGCGCGCTGACCGGCAATTCCATTGCCCGTTTGGCACCGCGCTCTTTGGCAAGGTCGCACGCACGCGCGACCGCGGCTGCGTGGCCCGATATCACCACCTGCCCATTGGCATTATCATTGGCGGCGGCACAAATCTCATCATCGCTTGCCGCTTCGGCGGCAATTTCCGCCACGGCATTAAAATCCAACCCCAAAAGCGCTGCCATAGATCCGACACCGACCGGCACGGCACGCTGCATGGCCTGACCCCGCAGCTTCAACAGCCGCGCCGTATCTTCAAGCTGCAAAGCGCCGGCTGCGGTCAGCGCGGTATATTCACCCAGACTGTGACCGGCAACATGCGATGCAGCATCGGCCAAATCCAGGCCACGCGCTTCCAGCACACGCAAGGCAGCAATCGACACGGCCATCAGCGCCGGTTGCGCGTTTTCTGTCAGTGTCAATTCCTCTTCCGGCCCGTCCCACATCAAATCGGACAGCTTTTGGTCAAGCGCGTCATCAACGGCAGCAAACACCGCGCGCGCCTCAGAATAGGCTTCGGCCAAGGCGCGTCCCATGCCAACGGCCTGGCTGCCCTGCCCCGGAAAAACAAAAGCTTGCGTCATAATCGATTCCCTCTCATCTGGCGGTTGTTTTAGAGGGCCAAAACCCTCTTGCCAAGCCCTGCTGTCCATAGTATCACCCGCTTTATTGATTTCGGCTGGAGGCTGAAAGGATAGAGGGTTCGATGGTCGAACCTTTAGGAATGGTCCGGTATCCCTTGTCTCCGCTCTCGCGTGTCTGTGAGCCTCTCCCTTTCGGTAGATAGCTCGCAAGAGGCTCGGCGCCGAAAAACTAAAGGAGAGAGGCTATGGCTCTTTATGAGCATGTGTTTATAGCGCGCCAGGATATTTCAGCCCAACAGGTCGAAGGACTCGTTGATTTGGCACAAGCCGTGCTGGAAGAAAATGGCGGCAAAATTACCAAAAACGAATATTGGGGGCTGAAATCTTTGGCCTATCGCGTGAAAAAGAACCGCAAGGGTCACTACACGCTGCTCAATATTGACGCTGATCATGCGGCGGTTGCTGAATTGGAACGCCGCATCAGCCTGAATGATGACATCATCCGCCATATGACATTGCGGGTCGACGAGCATGAAGCCGACGAGTCCATTCAGATGCGTAACAAAAATCGTGATGAGCGCCGCAGTGCGCGCCGCGAAGAAGGAAATTATGAAAGGGAAGAATCATGAGCCAGGGTCGTCGTCCCTTCGGCCGTCGCCGTAAGTCCTGCCCGTTTTCGGGGTCCAATGCACCTGTCATTGACTATAAGGATACGCGACTGCTGCAACGTTATGTTTCAGAACGCGGTAAAATCGTGCCGCGACGCATTACCGCCGTTTCAGCCAAAAAACAGCGTGAACTGGCCCGGGCCATTAAGCGTTCTCGTTTTCTTGCGCTGATGCCCTATACGGTGGACCAGTAAGCCCTTTCGGGTGCGGCGCATGGCCAATACCCAATTATTGCGAATAGTATTTGCGGCGATCGGCAGTTTTGTGCTGTTCGCCGCACTTATTTTTATGCCTTTCGCCCCCTTGCCGATTGCCGCTATCGGCCTGTCATTCGGCATGGGGCAAGCCATCATCACCGCCGTGCTCGCTGCTGTGATGACAGTCATTATCTTATCGCCGCCTTTGGCCATTGTTTTTGCCATCACTTTTTTGGCGCCGACCGTGCTGCTTGTCCGGCAAGCCCTATTGTCACGACAAGATACGGAAGGCCGCTTTATCTTTTATCCGCTGCAGCAGCTTATTTTGCTGACACTCGGCATGACAGGCATCGGTGCTGTGCTTTTGTTTTTCATCAGTGGCGGCGCAGAGGGCCTGCCCCAATCTTTCGCCAATGCCATTCAGCAAGCGCCGGAAGTGCGCGATGCGTTGGCACAAGTTTATGGCATTTCCGGCCAAGAGGAGATGCTGTGGATTGCCAATGTCATGTTGGTGTCGGCTTTTGCTAGTTGGCCGCTCATACTGCTCGGCAATATGCAATTGGCACAGACTTTGCTGGTTCGGGTGAAGCGCAATTTGCGGCCGCAAGAAAATTATGACCGCTTACAACTGCCGATTTGGCTGGTTGCGCCGCTGGCGGTGTTTATGGGCGGTGCCGCTTTATTAAGCGGGTGGCCCGCCAGTTTGAGCGCCGCTTTGGCCGCCATGATAATGGCTGCATATTTTTTATTGGGTTTGGCGATTATTCATGCTATTTCCCGCCACTGGAATGGACGTGGCTTTCTGCTCGCTGCGCTTTATTTCCTGATTTTCGTGATGGCTTGGGTGATTATCCCCGTCAGCCTAATGGGATTGTTGGACACACGCTTTGATTTTCGCAAGCTGAACCAACGCCCTGACAAGCCATCTGACGCAGAAGGGGACGAGGAGTAGGATTATGCAAATTGTATTGCTGGAACGCATTGCAAAGCTTGGTCAAATGGGCGATGTCGTAAACGTAAAAGACGGCTATGCCCGCAACTATCTATTACCGCAAGGCAAGGCTTTGCGGGCCAATAAAGCCAATTTGGAGCGCTTTGAAAAAGACCGCGCGCAACTGGAAGCACGCAATCTTGAGCGTAAGAAAGATGCCGAGGCAGTTGACGGCAAATTAAACGGTGAAAGTTTCGTCGTCATTCGTCAGTCGGGCGACACCGGCCAGCTTTATGGCTCGGTTACGACGCGCGATATTGCCGAATTGCTGTCACAAAACGGTTTTGACACGGCGCGCAATCAAATTGTGCTGGCGCAACCTATAAAAATTCTTGGCCTGCACGAAGTCAGCGTTGTCTTGCATCCGGAAGTGACATCAACCGTCATCGTCAATGTAGCGCGCACAGAAGAAGAAGCCGAGCGTCAAGCAGCCGGTGAAGATGTGACTGCTGAACAAGTCGATGAAGAAGACACCATCGCCGTTGAAGAAGTGTTCGAGGAGGGCGTTGAAGTCAATCTTGATGAAGACGCCAACGACGCGGAAGAAGCCGCTGTCGAAGAGGAGCCCACCTCTGAAGAAGCATCCGAGGAAGCTGGAGAATCCGAAGAAGAGGCGATTGCGGCAGACGAGGTTGAGGAGTCAAGCGACAATGAGGAAGAGTCAGAAAATTAATTTTGACTTTTCCCCATAACTAACAGGCCCCGCCGAAATTATTTTCGCGGGGTCTGTTTTTTTTGGTGCCAGCTCGCCTCGGCTTGGCTAGTGTCTTTGTCATGTCAGACACACCCGTCACTCCCTTAAACCCTGCCAGCGAACCGCAAAGCCCTGATTTCAGGCAGTTGCCGCATAATATTGAGGCCGAGCAAGGACTGTTGGGTGCGCTGCTCATCAATAATGACGCGCTGGACCAAGTAGCTGATTTTTTGAAGCCCAATTATTTTCACGACCCGGTGCATGAGCGGATTTTTGAAGCCATCAGCAAGCTTATCGGCAATGGCAATCTCGCCTCACCGGTGACGCTGAAAACTTATTTGGAAATGGATGAGGGGCTGGTCGCGCTGGGCGGTGTCGGCTATTTGGCGCGTCTCGCCAGCAATGCCACCACTATTGCCAATGCCAAACAATATGGCCAAACCATTTACGACCTCGCCATTCGCCGCCAGCTTATATTGGTCGGGCAAGAAATGATTGGTGATGCGTTTGATGCTGATATTGACGAAAAGCCCGATGACCAAATCGATAAGGCCGAGCAAGCGCTCTATAATATTGCCGAGAAAGGCACCCATAATTCAGGCTTTATGACTTTCGATACCTCGCTGACCGGCGCTATTGAGATGGCCGAAAAGGCCTATCAGCGCGACGGCAATCTATCGGGCATTTCAACCGGCTTTCAGGGTTTGGATAATGTCACGGGCGGTTTGCAAGACAGCGATTTGGTTATTCTCGCCGGTCGCCCGGCTATGGGTAAAACCGCATTGGCCACAAATATCGCTTTTAATATCGCTCATGATTACATGAAGGCAAGTCAAAGCGGCAATGTTGAAACCAAACCTGACGGCTCGGTTGAAGTAAAAGATGGCGGCGTGGTCGGGTTTTTCTCACTGGAAATGGCGGCTGAACAATTGGCAACACGAATGCTGGCCGAGCGCGCCGGCGTTTCGTCATCCAATATCCGCAAAGGCGATATTCACGAAGATGAATATGGCCGTTTGGTCAATGCAGCACGCGAATTGCAAGATGCACCTCTGTTCATCGACCATACGGGGGCCATCCCGATTGCCACATTAGCGGCGCGCGCGCGGCGCTTGAAACGGCAACACGGGCTTGGCTTGATTGTTGTTGACTATCTACAATTGGTGCGCGCCTCAAGCGGGCGCGATGGCCGCGTGCAAGAGGTCAGCGAGATTACGCAAGGGCTGAAAGCGCTGGCCAAAGAACTCGATGTGCCGGTGCTGGCTTTGGCGCAGCTCTCGCGTCAGGTTGAACAACGCGACGATAAGCGCCCGCAGCTTTCTGATTTGCGTGAATCGGGCTCGATAGAGCAGGACGCTGATATCGTCATGTTTGTTTACCGTGAACCCTATTATCTGGCGCGCGAAAAGCCGCAAGAAGGCACGGAAGAATTTTTTGCGTGGCAAGAAAAAATGGATGCGGTGGACGGTACGGCGGAAGTGATTATCGGTAAAAACCGTCACGGCCCGACCGGCACAGCAAAAATGGCCTTTGAAGACCGCTTCACCCGCTTCACCGATTTACAAGAAGACGACCATCTGCCGGAGCGCATGGACTAACATGGCTGCGTCTGACCAGGCCGAATTGACGATTGATTTGGCGGCGCTGGCGGCCAATTACAAAACCATGCAAAAAAACGCCGGCAAGGCCGAGACCAGTGCTGTGGTCAAAGCCGATGGCTATGGCCTCGGCATGACGGAAATCGCTCCCGCTTTATCAAAAGCCGGATGCAAAACTTTCTGGGTCGCGCAATTAAATGAAGGCATTGCCCTGCGCGCAATCTTGCCCGATGCAATGATTTATGTGCTGAATGGTGTGCCGAGCGGCACGGCACCGCAATATGAAGAACATGATTTACGCCCCTGCCTCATCACTTTGGCGCAAGTAGAAGAATGGCAAGGCCATTGCCAATCCAATAAACCCCTAGCCGCTGCCCTATTTGTTGATAGCGGGTTTAACCGTCTTGGCTTTGGTGAGATTGAAATTGCCGAACTCATGGCACAGCCTGATATTTTTGATGGTTGGGAACTGTGCCTGATTGCCAGCCATTTGGCCTGCGCCGATGACCCGACCCACCCGATGAATGGCGCGCAGCTGGAGCGTTTTCGAAACGCATTGGCGGTACTACCGAAAGCTCCTGCCTCATTGGCCAATTCCGGCGGCACCATGCTGGGCACCGATTATCATTTTGACATGATACGCACTGGCACCATGCTTTATGGCTGCTCGGCTACAGCGAAAGAAGAAGACGCGCTGACCCCGATTGCATCTTTACGCGCGCCCTTATTGCAAATCCGTCACCTTTCAGCCGGAGACAGCATCGGCTATGGCGCGACCTCTACCGCATCCGGGGAAATGACCATTGGCATTGCCAGTTTGGGCTATGGCGACGGCCTGTCGCGCCAATTCGGCAATCATAGCCCGTCGCCCATTCGCTTCACCATTGCCGGTCAGCCGGTCAGCCTATTGGGGCGTGTTTCTATGGACAGTCTGGCTGTAGACCTCACAAATCTGCCGGAAATACCGTCTGTCGGCGATATGGTCGAGATTTTCGGCCATGACAATCCGATTGACCGATTGGCGCAACAAGGCAACACCATATCTTATGAGCTTCTCACATCGCTCGGCAGCCGCTATAACCGCATATACAAATAAAAAGCGGAGACGATAGTGACTTTTCTGGCAACCATTGGCGCGTTCTTTCTCGCCTTTTTCGCGCAAACCGGACGATTGTCGGTTTTTGTGGGGCAAACATTGGCCGCCATGCTGCGACCGCCGATCTATTTCCGCATTATCGGTCAGCAAATCATTCGTATCGGCTATTTTTCATTGCCGGTTGTCGCCCTCACCTCTTTCTTCACCGGCGGCGCGCTGGCCATTCAAATTTATTATGGCGGCAATCAGTTTAATTCCGAAGCCATTGTGTCCAGCATTGTCGCTTTGGGCATTACCCGCGAGCTTGGGCCGGTGCTTGGCGGCTTGATGGTCGCCGGTCGGGTTTCCGCTGCCATTGCAGCTGAGATTGGCACTATGCGCGTCACCGAACAAATCGATGCGCTGACCACTTTGTCGACCGACCCGCATAAATATCTTGTCGCGCCGCGCGTTATTGCTGCCACTTTGTGCATGCCCATATTGGCGCTGATTGCCGACATTATCGGTATTTTCGGCGGATTTGTGGTCGGCACACAATCATTCGGCTTCAACGCCGCCATTTACGTGCAGCGCACTATTAATTTCCTGACTGTCGACGACGTGACCTCCGGTCTTATTAAAGCGGCCGTGTTCGGCTTCATCATTGCCATGATGGGCTGCTATAACGGCTATTATTCCAAAGGGGGTGCGCAAGGCGTCGGCCGTGCCACCACCAATGCGGTTGTGTCGGCCTCCATTCTCATTCTCGCCGCCAATTATCTGATGACCTCGCTCCTGTTCTCATCATGACTGCCAAAATCGCCCTTTCCGATGTGCACAAAAGCTTCGGCCCTAAAGATGTTCTTCGCGGCGTCAATTTGGAGGTTGAGACCGGCCAATCGATTGTGGTGATTGGCGGCTCGGGCAGCGGCAAATCGGTGATGTTGAAATCCATTCTCGGCCTGCTGACACCTGACAAAGGCTCAATCAAAATTGATGGCCGCGAGACGGTTGGGCTGGCGCGCCGAGGCCGTGCCGATATTGATCACCAGATTGGCATGTTGTTCCAAAACGGCGCTTTGTTTGACAGCCTACCGGTCTGGAAAAATGTCGCCTTCCGTGCCATTCAAAATGACGGCATGGACGAAGCCGGTGCCCGCGATTTGGCCGTTGATGCGCTCAAACAAGTCGAATTGGGGCCGGAACTGCTTGACCTCTCACCCGCCTCATTATCTGGCGGCATGCACAAGCGCGTCGGCTTGGCGCGCGCCATTGCGTCAAAGCCGGAAATTATATTTTTCGACGAACCGACCACCGGCCTTGACCCGATTATGACCGATGTCATCAATCATCTCATTCGCGATTGTGTGCAAGAGTTGGGCGCAACCACCATGACCATCACCCACGACATGACCTCAGTGCGCGCCATCGCCGATAAAACGGCGCTGCTCTATAAGGGCGAGATTATCTGGCAAGGCTCAACCGAGGCGCTTGAAGCCTCGGACGACCCGTTCCTCAATCAATTTATCAACGGGCTGGCGCACGGGCCGATTGAAGTCGAAGGCCAACAACTCGACACCACGCCAAACGCAGAGGCAGTTTAATGGCGCGCGCAGTCAGCGAATTTGTCTGCAATCAATGCGGCAATGTTACGACCAAATGGTCAGGCAAATGCGAAGGCTGTGGCCAATGGAATACCATCTCGGAAATCGCCGGAAGCTCAGCCCCGCCGGTCGGGCGCGGGGCCAAAAAAGCCAAGGGTAAAAGCGTCGAATTGGCGCCACTGGCCGGTAACGATAGAGAACCCGAGCGGCGCAAATCCGGCATCGGCGAGTTTGACCGCGTATTGGGCGGCGGATTGGTGCCCGGCTCGGCCACGCTTATTGGCGGCGACCCGGGCATTGGTAAATCAACCTTACTGCTGCAAGCCGCGGCAGCCGTCAGCAAACAAGGCGGCAAGGTGATTTATGTGTCGGGCGAAGAAGCGCTGGCGCAATTGCGCATGCGCGCCGGCCGCCTCGGCCTCGCCGATGCAAATGTGCAATTGGCTTCGGAAACCAATGTCGCCGATATTATCAAAACGTTGGAAAAGCAGGGCGATTTGGCGTTGGTCGTCATCGATTCCATTCAGACCATGTGGTCGCCCGCCATTGAAGCCGCGCCGGGCACGGTCAGCCAAGTGCGCGTCGCCAGTCAGGAATTGATACATTTCGCCAAAAACAGTGACGCGCCGCTGGTGCTGGTCGGCCATGTGACCAAAGACGGACAAATTGCCGGGCCGCGCGTGCTCGAGCATATGGTTGATACGGTGGTTTATTTTGAAGGCGATCGCGGCGATCAATTCCGCATTTTGCGCGCCATTAAAAACCGCTTCGGCCCGGCCCATGAAATGGGTGTATTTGAAATGCAGGGCGCTGGCCTGATGGAAGTGCAAAATCCCTCCGCCCTTTTTCTCGAAGGCCGCGAAGCCGATGTGCCGGGGGCGGCCGTATTTGCCGGCATTGAAGGCACGCGGCCCGTATTGGTTGAAATTCAAGCGCTTGCTGCGCCGTCATCTCTGGCCACACCACGGCGTGCCGTTGTCGGTTGGGATGCCAATCGCCTCTCTATGGTGCTGGCCGTGCTGGAGGCGCGTTGCGGCTTGAGTTTTGCCGGACGCGATGTGTTTTTGAACGTCGCCGGTGGCTTGCGTATCAATGAGCCGGCGGCTGACCTCGCTGTAGCTGCGGCCTTAATCTCCTCGCTGAGTGGTAAACCGATAGCGCGCGATACCATTGTTTATGGCGAGTTGAGCCTATCGGGTGCTGTGCGCCCTGTGGCGCAAAATAATGTGCGCCTGAAAGAAGCCGAAAAACTCGGCTTCAAAACCGCCTATGCCCCTAAACCGGGCAAAGGCGATGTCTCAAAAAATGTTACCTTGCGCGAAATTGAAGATTTGGCCGCTTTGATAGCGGTTTTGGGCGTCACCGCGTCAGTCGATTAAAAACGCCGTGTGAAGGCACAATAACCGACCGCTTGCCAGCCCGACTCATGATAGGCAAATGCATGGCTGCGCTCGACTATATTATCATCGCCGTTTTGCTGGTTTCAGCCGCGCTGTCACTTATTCGCGGTTTCACCAAAGAAGTGCTGTCCATCACCGGCTGGATTGTCTCGGGCTATGCCGCGATATTTCTGGGCCCCTCGCTCAAGCCAATGCTGGCCAGCTATATCACCATTGATTGGGCGGTCACGGGCGGCGCCATGCTCATCGTGTTTCTTGCCAGCCTCATCATCTTCTCCATTGGCGGCCATTTTGTTGCCGCCTCCATTAAAGGAACCGGCTTGAGCGCGCTCGACCGCACATTGGGCATCGGATTTGGCCTGTTGCGCGGCTTCTTCATCGTCTGCATGGCCTATTTCGGCATATCGTCAGTGATTCCCGAAAATGACCATCCGGAATTCATTACCGAGGCCAAATTGCGTCCTGTCTTGCAAACCGGCACCAAAGCTTTTGTCGCCATTGTGCCGCTTGACCGACTGCCGCTCAGCGTCGCCAATATCGGTGAAACCATTGGCGGGCCTGAGTTAGAGGCGCTTCGCGAAAGCGGCGAAGAGGCCTTACGCGAGGCGGCGCGCGAAGAACTTGAAAATCTCGTTGAAGAAGTGCAAGACAGCACCGAAGACACGGGCTATAAACAGCTTGAACGCGACCAGATGCAACGCTTGATCCGTAACACGGAAGGGGTCAAATGAGCGACATTCATCAACCGCCACATCACGATGATCGGCTTCGCGAGGAATGCGGCGTATTCGGCATATTCGGTCATGCTGACGCCGCTGCGCTGACCACTTTGGGGCTGCACGCGCTGCAACATCGCGGCCAAGAGGCGGCCGGTATTGTTTCCTTTGACGGTAAAAACTTTTTCGCCGAGCGTCGCCTTGGACTGGTCTCCGACCATTTCACCAAAGCCAATGTGCTCGACCAATTGCAAGGCTCATCTGCCGTCGGCCATGTGCGCTATTCTACCACCGGTGAAACGATTTTGCGCAATGTGCAGCCGCTTTTTGCCGATTTGACAGGCGGCGGCTTTGCCGTAGCGCATAACGGCAATCTGACCAATGCGTTGACCTTGCGCGATGAATTGGTCCAGCAGGGCGCTATTTTCCAATCGACCTCCGACACCGAAACGATTTTGCAACTGGTGGCGCGTTCCAAGCGCATCAATACGCTGTCGCGTTTCACCGATGCGCTGTTTCAAATTGAAGGCGCTTATGCGCTGGTGGTGATGACCAATAAAAAACTGATTGGCGCGCGCGACCCGCTCGGCATTCGCCCGCTCGTCATTGGTGAGTTGGACGGGGCGTATATTCTTGCCTCAGAGACTTGCGCGCTGGATATTATCGGCGCGAAATTTGTTCGCGAAGTGGAAAATGGCGAGATTGTGATCATCACGGAAGACGGGCTGGAAAGCGTCAAACCCTTCCCGCCTATGGAGCCGCGCCCGTGCATTTTCGAATATATTTATTTCGCCCGCCCCGACAGCACTGTGGGCGGCAAAAGCGTTTATGAATGCCGCAAAGAATTTGGCCGTCAATTGGCCGAGGAAAGCCATGTGCCGGCTGATGTGGTGATACCCGTGCCCGATAGCGGCGTGCCCGCCGCCATTGGTTATGGTGACGCATCGGGCGTGCCCTTTGAGCTCGGCATTATCCGCAATCACTATGTCGGGCGCACCTTTATTGAGCCGCAGCAAAGCATTCGCGCCTTTTCGGTGAAGCTGAAGCACAATGCCAACCGCATTCATGTTGAGGGCAAGCGCGTCATTCTGATTGATGACTCGATTGTGCGCGGCACCACTTCGGTGAAAATCGTGCAAATGATGCGCGATGCCGGGGCGACCGAAGTGCATATGCGCATTGGCGCGCCGCCCATCACCCATCCTGATTTTTACGGTATTGATACGCCCAACCAAGAGGCGCTGCTGGCGGCGCAAAACTCTTTGCAAGAAATGTGCGCCCATATCGGTGCCGACAGCCTCGCTTTCCTCAGCGTTGACGGACTGTATAAGGCGATGGGCTATCCGGAAGGCCGCAATGCCGAGCGCCCACAATTCACCGACCATTGCTTTACCGGCGATTACCCGACCGGCTTGACCGACCAACAAGGCGACGAAAAACTGCACCAACTCTCGCTTTTGGCGGAACAAGGCTAATATGCGCTTTGCCGGCAAATTGGCGCTGGTGACCGGCGCGACGCGCGGTCTTGGCTGGGCCGTGGCCGAGGCGCTGGCCGCTGGAGGCGCGCATGTACTGATGCTCGGGCGCACGCAAGGCGCGCTGGAAGAACTTTACGACCTCATCAAAAAAGCCGGTGGCGAAGCGACCGGCGTGCCGATGGACATAACCGATGGCGATGCGCTCGACCGTTTGGGGGCCAGCATTGCCGAGCGCTGGGGCAAGCTCGACCTGATGGTCGGCAATGCCGGTGTGCTGGGGCCGCTTACGCCGGTCTCGCATATTGACCCGAAGGAAATGGACAAAGTGCTGGCCGTCAACGTCACCGCCAATGCGCGCCTCATTCGCGCCATGGAGCCGCTGCTGATACAGGCTGATGCACCGCGCGCCGTCTTCACCACTTCCGGCGCGGCGCAAAAATGCCGCCCGTTTTGGGGCACTTATTCCACCGGCAAAGCGGCGCTCGATGCGCTGGTAAAAAGCTGGGCGCATGAGCATGAAAACGATGCGCTGCGCGTCAATCTCCTCTCGCCCGGGCCGGTGCGCACCGCCATGCGCGCGCAAGCCATGCCCGGCGAAGACCCCGACACCCTGCCGACCCCCGCCGATGTCGCGCCCTTATTCCTCGAGCTTCTCTCAGAAAGCGAAACGCGGACGGGAGAAATTGTGGGGTTTGAGCGAATTTAACCCCTCCGACTTAGGGGCTTAGTCCTTCGATGGCGCAAGGCGCACTAATGCCGATAAATCGACAAGTGCTTTCACCGCCCAAACCTAACTCCCACCTTGTCTTCGCAGTCTTGGCAGAAGAAATTGCCGCCGCCATTTTGCGGGCGGAAGGCACCGTCAGCCCCTTGTGCCAATTCGGGTTGCACGGCGCGCCATGTTTGGCTCGGCAAATGCCACACGCAATTGCCTTGCAAGGTGACGGCAGATGACCCGCAAATGGCGCAGCGCGGACGCTGGCGACTTTTCACCACTTCCATTGAAAAACCCCTTTGGCTTCTTATTGTTTTGACCATGTTTTAATAGACACGGGCGCGCGCTAAAAGAGCGTTAATTTCAGATATTTTCTTCGATTTAACTTATTGAAAATAGCTCTGTTGAAAGCAATCGACACGACCAGTAGAATCTCCGGAGGAAAAATAAAGGAGACAGAAAATGTCTTTAATCAGCAAATTATTGGGAAGGCCAAAGGTTTATCATATCACCAAAGTTGTTGATGCAAGCGAAAGGTTGGTGGAGATAGACCCCCATTGGCTGTTTCAAGATAGATTGGGAAATCGAATTATCGTGCAATCCAAACAGAACTTGAAAGAAGTTTTGGATAGTGATGTTCAGATTACCCCAAAAAAGCTTGATGATTTTGGTCGCCTGGTTGCTGAACTGGAAATTGCCTAGATTATGGGTTTCCAAAAATTATTTTTCACTGCTTTGCACGCAGGTGATGGGTGGGCGTGGTCACTTGTCATATTGACCATTGCCATTGTCATCTGGGTTACTTGGGTGACCTTGTGGCTGAAAGATTTAAACAATGTCAGGCTCGAATGGCGCGCCACGCAACAGAGTCTCATTGATGTCAAAAATCAACTGACCGAACTTCGCCAAAGAAAACCCTAGCGGTCTTCATAAGGGTTTTTGCCCTTACGAATGAAAATGCGTATGGGTATGCCGTCCAGCGCAAAGGTTTCGCGCAAACTATTGGCGAGATAACGCTGATAGCTTTCCGGCACGGCATGGCCGCGACTGGAAAAACTGACAAATGTCGGCGGGCGCGATTTGGCTTGCGTGATATAGCGCAGTCGCACCGGTCGGCCCTTATCGGCCGGCGGCGGATGGCGGTCAATCACCTCGCCCAACCAGCGATTGAGCTTGGCCGTGCCGATGCGGGCATTCCACAATTCATATTGCCGCTGTACGGCGGGCATCAGCTTTTCAACGCCATTGCCGGTTTGCGCCGACAGCATAATCACCGGCACACCGCGCAGGCGCGGCAGCGCGCGCAGCAGCGCATCATTGACCGTTTGGCGCACTTCTTTGCGGTCGAGTTTCAAATCCCATTTATTGATGGCGATGACGAGAGCGCGGCCTTCGCGCTCCACCAAATCGGCCAACTGGATATCTTGCTTGTCAAACGGGCTGGTCGCATCGATGAGCAGCACCACCACTTCGGCAAATTTCACCGCGCGCAGACCGTCGGCCACAGACAGCTTTTCCAGCTTCTCCGTCACCCGCGCCTTGCGCCGCACACCGGCCGTGTCCCATAGCGTAATCGGGCGCGCGCCATTGGGTGCGGCATCGTCAGCCCATGTCCAATTGACGGAAATACTGTCACGGGTAATGCCCGCCTCAGGCCCGGTCAGCAGTCGGTCATCATTGAGCAGATAATTGATAAGCGTCGATTTACCGGCATTGGGGCGCCCCAAAATGGCGACGCGCAGCGGCTTGTCGGGGTCATCCTCAAAAGGCTGGTCGGGGTCAAAATCGGCATCTTCTTCATCTTCGTCAAACGCCGTATCCCACGCTCCGCCATGCGTTTCCTCATAGGCCATTTGCGCATCGCGAATTTGCGCATAAAGCTCATCCGTGCCGTTGCCGTGCTCAGCCGACAGGGCAATCGGGTCGCCCAGCCCCAATTTATAGGCCTCATTCAAACCGGCCTCAGCGGCGCTGCCCTCGGCTTTATTGGCGGCCAGCATGACCGGCACATCGGCTTTTCTGAGCAGCCGTGCAAACAATTCATCTTCGGGCAAAATGCCGACGCGCGCATCGGTCAGCATCAGCACCATATCGGCCTCGGCAATCGCCGCCTCGGTTTGCGCCCGCATACGCGCTTCAAGCGAGCCCGATTTACCTTCTTCAAACCCCGCCGTATCGACAATTTGAAAGCGCAAATCGCCCAGCTTGGCATCACCAAAGCGGCGGTCGCGCGTCACGCCGGGTTGGTCATCAACCAGCGCCAACTTGCGCCCGACCAGTCGGTTGAACAGGGTCGATTTACCGACATTGGGTCGCCCGACAATGGCGAGAATGAAATTATGGGAAATCATGCGCCGCCCCTAACGCCGCGCGATGAGCGAACCCTCATCGGTCAGCACATATAGCGTGCCATCGGCGACGACCGGCGTCACATTGACCGGCTCTTCAATATCTTGATAGGCAATAATCTCGCCACTCACCGGATTGGCCGATGCCAAGCGCCCGTCAGACGAAGCCAGAATAACTTGCCCGCCGGCCAGCAAAGGACCGGCCCAACGAATGCGGCCATCGCGGTCTTCTTCATCTTCAAAACTCGGCAATTGCGTGAGCCAACGCACCCGCCCCTGCTCGCGTGACAGCGAAACAAGCTGCCCTTCCAGCGACATGAGCAGCAAATAATCGCCCATCACCCAAGGCGTCTCGATAGAACCGACATCCGTCGTCCAAATGCGCTCGCCCGAGCGAATATCAATCGCCGCCGTGCGACCGCCATGGCTGGTCACGAAAACGCGGTCGCGATCAATCACCGGACGGCCAACAATGGCATTGAGTTTTGATAATGGCGTCACTTGCGTGCCGCGGCTGGTCATGCTGTCAGTCCATAGCACCGCACCATTGACTGAGTTTAACGCCACAACTTCACCGGAATTAAACCCGGCAACGACAATTTGCTCGTTCACCGCCACACTGGTCGCACCGATAATCGTCGCCTCTTCGGTAATCGCCAAATGCTCCCAAATGCGTTCGCCCGTCTCAATATTAAAAGCTTGCAAGCGACTGTCTTGTGAGACCGCAAAGACTTGATTGCCGCGCACGGTTGGCGCATTCGAAAACGGCACGCTGTTTTGAACACGCCAGAGAATTTCGCCAGTGTCACCATTCAATGCCATAACTTCGCCAAACCCGGTGGTCGCAATCACGCGGCCACGCCCATAAGCAACGCCGCCGCCAAAACCGTCGCGCAAATCGGCATCGACTTGGTCAGAACCCCAAAAGCGCGACCAACCGAAATTTGTGTCTTTAGCCAAAGTCGCTGCAGATTGCTGCCAAATTATCGCGCCGGACTTCATATCGGCGGCCGAGATTTTAAGGTCAGCACCAAGTGCAAAAACCTTGCCATCGGCAACAATTGGCGGCGCTTTCATCTGCTTATAACCGCCATTGCCGGTGACAAATTCAACCTTAAAACCACCATCCAGACCGTCCAATTCAAGATGATAAAAAGCATGGGTCGGAAAGCCGCCCGGATTGTTCCATTCGGCATTGCGGAAGGCCGGCAACACCTGAACGCTGGCATCGGCCAGACGCGGGTCAACGCGCAATTGCGCGTCAAAACTCAAAACTGAAATGCGATCACCGTCGAATTTTTCATCATCCGCCGCGCCACCGCAACCGATAAGAAGCGCGGCCAGCGCAAAGACAGCAAAGTGACGAACATTTCGGGTTTGGACGGGATGCATTACTCGTCGCCTTTTTCTTCCGTCACTGCTTCGGGCAGGTCAATCAACCCACCTTTAACGGTTTGCAACATGATTTCTGCACGCGCTCGGCTCAACGAGCTAACGCCCGCGTCAGCGATTTGCCGCATCAGTAAGTCGCGCGCCTCCAAAGGTTTGTCATGCGCCGAATAGGCCAGCGCCATAACCTCGCGCGCCATCGGCAGCAAGCCATTATCCTCATCCAGCAAATCATTGAGGCGACCTTCAATATCGGCAAGCGCGCCGCCGCTATCAAGCAGCACAATCGCCGCCTGCAAAGCGGCGAAATCTTGCAAACTGCCGGGCAACGCACCGCTATCGGCCAGCGCGTCAAACCCGCCAAGCGCATTATCATATTGGCCTTGCTCTGCCTGCTCCAAAGCGGCGGCAAACTGCGCCAGTGCGCCATAGCCATTACTTTCGGCCTCGCCAAACGCCAACAGGCGTGCAATTTTTTGGTCGCTATCGGTTTCTGCGATTTCGGCCTGCAGCGCATCATAGCGCTCTGAGGCCGCTTCTTGCTGCCCGATGCGTAACGCCCCATAGCCCGTCACGGCGGCAACCGATAACACAATGCCAACGGCCAATCCGATAACATAGCGGCCATATTCAGCCCATGCATCGGCCAAACGGTCGCGGCGCAAATCGGCTGTGATTTCGTCAAAAATATTGTCGTTCACGGCGGTTCTCCAACTACTCCGACTCTTCTTTTAGAGCATAAGTGTGTTTTTGTTCAGGAAATTTGCGCGCCCGCACATCATTGGCATATGCCTCGGCGGCATCCGCAATTTGCTGACCTAACGTTGCGAATTCCTTTACGAATTTCGGCACTGAAGGCGAAAGACCCAACATATCTTCGGTCACCAAAATCTGCCCATCGCAACCGGCTGATGCGCCAATGCCGATAGTCGGCACATTAATGGCTGTGGAAATTTTGTCGGCCAAAGGTGCGGCCATGCCTTCCAGCACAATGGCAAAAGCACCGGCATCGGCCAAAGCTTGCGCATCGCGTTCGATTTGCGGCCAGTCATCTTTACTGCGCCCTTGCGTTTTGAAGCCGCCCATCACATTGACGTTTTGCGGCGTCAGACCGATATGCCCCATCACCGGAATACCGCGCTGAGTCAGATGATGCACCGTCTCAGCCATGCGCTCTCCACCCTCCAACTTAACTGCCTGACAGCCGGTTTCTTTCATGGTGCGTGCCGCATTGTGAAAGGCATGGGCGCGGCTTTCTTCATAAGTACCAAACGGCATATCTACCACCACCAAAGCGGAATCTGAGCCGCGCACGACGGCCGCGCCATGCGCAATCATCATATCCAACGTCACACCGAGCGTATTTTCCATGCCATACATAACCATGCCGAGACTGTCGCCGACCAGCAGCACGTCAACATGCGGGTCAATCAGCGCCGCCGTATGGGCATGATAAGAGGTCAGGCAAACAATTGGCTCTTGGCGTTTGCGCGCCAATATTTCCGGCACGGTTAAACGCGCGCTGCGCTTTTGAACGGACATCCCCGTCTCCAATCCATTAACTGGCGCGGAAACTAGCCGAATTAGGCCTTCATGGCAATGAATTCAACGTTTTAGGAAGCCAATTTAATGGCAACGGAAGCACCGAGATTGGCGGTCATTTCATGGCATCGCGCCCATAGCCGCGCCGCCGCCTCATCATTGGTGGCGGGGTCGGCATTATCAAGCTCACATTCGCCATGCACATTATGATAATAGCTGCCATGCGAGAGGTCTTGTTGCCCGGCGCACATGAGGGTGGTTTGCGCCCCCTCAAACGGAGATATGCAGAAAAACTTACTCAACCAACCGCTGATAGGAATACCGCGCCGCAAATCTGTGGCGATCGTTCCGGGATGCACAATAAAAACATTGTAATGCGGATGCCGCTTTTGCAACTCGCGGGCAATCCAAAAATTGCCAAGTTTTGAGCGGCTATAGGCGCGCGATGCCCCCATTTGCGAACGCCAATGATAATTTGACGAACAGCCCCGCGCCTTCACATAAACATCGTCAGTGAGCACAATGATGCGGGCATGAGGCGCCAGCGCTTCGGCCATTAAAATGCGCCGTAAGGCAAAATGGCCCAGCACATTGGTACCGAAATGAATCTCATGCCCCTGTTCGGTTTCGCCATAACGGCGCGCACGAATGGCTGCGTTTTCCACCAGAATATCGATTTTGCGGCCCTGCAAATGATGCTTTACCGCTTGCGCAGCCGCCATAACACTATCCAAATCGGCCAAATCGCACTCAATCAGAGTGATTTTTGCGCTGTCAAAGCCCTCATCAATGAAATGTCGGCGCGCCTGTTCGGCCTTTTCAACATTGCGGCACATCATGAAAATTGAAGCACCACGCTGCAGTAAGCCGCGCGCTGATTGCTTACCGATACCGTCATTGGCACCGGTAATTACCGCCCATTTCCCATCGAGACGAGGCAAATCAGGGCATTTTGCAATGTGTCGCCGCTGGCCGAATATGCCATGTTGTATTCGCTTCAGCGGACGAGGCGATAAGCGCGCAATCATATATTCTCCATTGATTGTATAATTTACGCAGCAAATGGCACATTGGATGTCGAAAACCGCTAATTTGTCGGCATTTTTGCGAAACTATTGACCAAAATCACACCCGCGACAATCAGCATTAATCCCAGCACAGCCTGCCAGTTAAGGCTTTGATTGAGCAGAAAATAGCTGAGCAGCGCGACGGTGAACACGCCAAGCCCGCTCCATGTGGCATAAACCACACCAAGCGGAATATGTCCGAGGGTGAAGGTCATAAAATAAAATGATGCTGTGTAAAAAACCACCAAGCCGACGCTGGGCAGCGGCTTGGTAAAATTCTCGGTAAACGGCAGCAGCATGGTGCCACTGACTTCCAGCACAATCGCCCCGAACAAATATACATATGGGTTCATTTTGCTTCCAACCGCCCTGCCGTGATAAACTCGCTAAAACGTTTACACCATATGATAATGGCAGGATACTGCGTTGGGTCAATCGACATCGGAACATCGACACGGAAATTGTCAAAACCGGTAATATCGGCGACCCGCACCGATTGCGCCTTAATGGCCAGAAATTCTGCCTCATCCTCAACATATTGCGGCGTCAGGTAAAGCTTGTAATCCGGGCCGGGCGAAAGCTCCCCGTCCAGCGTGAAATAATACTGCCCGCCTTCGCGCGTCAAATGCAGCGCCCCCTCGCCCCAATGAAAACCGTCACTGCCTTTCAAATTTTTGCGAAAAGTCGCGCTGATCATCGCCTCGGATTTCGCCGCCGCGACCACCGCATCACTCGCACCCTCGCTGGCCACCAATATCGGCAAGTAATATGTGCCCAGTCCGAAACCGACCGGCAGCGCAACTAGGCCGCCCAGCACAAAGCCGATGAGCAGTGAGATGTTGAGATATTTTTTCATGATTTTTCCTCTCGCGCCTTATCCGACATCTTTTTTTGAAAGCGCCAGAAACGCTTTCCAAGTGTCGTCCATTTGCGGCTTCCATTTTTCCATCAACGGCGTGGTTGCCTCGGCTTCAGCCACACCTTTAAAAGTGAGATATTTCAACATGAAAGCCGAAACCCGCGCATTGACCTGGCAATGCACTAAAATTTTCTTGTCTTCCAGCGCATCCATAATGCCGATAAAGGTTTTGAGGTGGTCGGCAGTCGGCGCTTCCCACGGCACCGGCAGATGAAAATAGCTCATGCCCGCCTTGCTGACCAAACTGCCCTCTTCGGCAATCGCATCATCGGCATCATGCATGGCAAGATTGATGACCACCTGATAGCCTTCTGCCGCAATAGTGGGGAAATCTTGCGGTTTGGGATGACCGGCCGTGCCGATGCGCGGGGTGATTTGATGAAAGTTCAACAGCTCCATAAGCCGCTCCGTTTTTCTTATTCAAGCTAGAGTATATTCACCCCAAAGCGCTCGTAAAGCAGATTGAACAGATAGACCAAGAGCGCGGTCAACAAAATACTGGCAAAAAAAGCAGGCCAAAAGCCGAATTTTGTGATGATGAAAGGCAGCGCGAAAAACAGCGGCAAGGTCGGCAGCACGAAATACATGGTGAAGCCGACATGACGGGCTATTTTATCGTCACCCGCACCTTCAAAATACATCCATAGCAGAATGAGAAATGTCGTGGTCGGCAGAGCGGCAATCAACCCGCCCCATTTATCGCTGAATTTGGCGACCTCGGTCACCACGGCGATAACCAAAGCCGAGACAAATATTTTGGTCAGAAAATAGGCGGTGGCAGACATGGCTTTCTCCAAAACGGTTTAGAGAAGTTCAAATGAGCAGCGACGACGTGTCAAGCCTCCTGCCCTTGCGCGGCGCGCCAATTACCGACCGCGCCTTTCAATTCAATGGCCAACCAGACCGGAAGGCATAGCACCAGCCACCACATTTCCGTGACGATCACCAAAAAAGTGGCGGGCGCGAAACCGGCCAAGCCGAGGGCAAAGCCGTAAAACCGAATTTTTGCACTTTGGCTTGTCAGCAAATACAGCGCCACAAAATCAATCGTTTGATCGAGAATTTGCGCGCCATTGAACAGATTGACCTCAAACATGTGCGCCTCCTTATTATTTTTTTGGCTTGGCTTATTTAAGAGCGTTTACTCCCACTCAATCGTGCCGAAATTTTGAGGTGATGTCATGAATGCCGTTATTCCTCGATTGATGTCATAAGCGAAATCACGCTTCTCTTTCGAAAAAGTAAAAATCGGCAAAGCTTGTATTTTTTTGGTCATTTTTATCAAAGGGAAATTTATTGTCGATTTTTTGAACAAACTTAAAGGACTTGGCGTTTTGACTAACCCAATCAGTAAATCTTCTATGTCTGACGTGTGAAGCTCCAAGGGCATTATCGTCCTCTTTATTGGATGCATAAACAATGACATATCGGGTCGAAGACTGAAACAAGTCTTGCATGTAACGTTCATAGACTGCGTCTTCCACCAAATGATAAATCACATCGAGAGACAGGGTCAAATCGCCTTTTAAATCGTCACGCTCACCAACAACAAAAAACTCTTTGTTTTCATCCATATTGAATAGCTGTGAACATAATTTTACGGCCTCAACTGATACATCAACACCAATATAAGATGGATATTCAGCCAATGTGAGTTGATTGCCGTCTCCGCAACCAAACTCAATTACCGTATCA
>CATDDF010000034.1 GCA_949498175.1 Alphaproteobacteria bacterium
AAGCCGGCTTTTCGGCGCGGCGCACTTTGCTGATCATGATTTTATCCTCGGTCGGCGCTTTTTGGCTTGGCTTTGGCCTAATGCTTGAATTGGGCGAGGCGGCCAGCATTGTCGCCTTTGTGGCTTTTGTGCCGACTTATTATTTTGCCGTGCAACGCATTGGTGTGCTTGTCGCATATCTTCGATAAACCCGCTTACGACATGCAGACTGGTCAGTGCAGCCCAAACCCCTCTATTATTCACCCATGAGAATGTGCTTAGGTTTTACCGGCCTCATCGCCTTGCTTGCGCTCACGGCACCTCACGCGGTGGCTGAGCCCGCCTCGCTTGATGCGGCCGAAATTTACCTTGATGAAGAAAAAGGTCTGGTTTCGGCGCGCGGCAATGTCGAAGCGCGCGCTGACGGGCGCTTATTGGCGACCGAGCGCCTGACCTATGACCGCGAAAAGGCATTATTGATTGTGCCCGGACCGTTAAGCTTGACCGAGAGAAACGGCGAAAAAATAAGTGCTTCCGGCGCAGTGATTGACAATGAATTGGAAAAAGGTCGCTTTACCGATTTGCGGGTGACAACCGAGACGGACGGGCGCATGAAAGCCGCCGAGGCCGCGCGCGACGGTGCCACACTGAAGCTCGACAATGCAGCTTACACAAGCTGCCCGGAATGCGCCGACCCGGACCGTGACCCGCTTTGGCAAATTAGGGCGTCGCGCATCACCTATGACCGCGCCGCGCAAAACGTGATTTACGCCCATCCGCGCCTTGAAGTTTACGGCCTTCCGATTTTCTACTTACCCTATATGGCGCATGCCGGGCCTGAGGTTGAAAAGCGCAGCGGCTTTTTAACGCCCAGCCTTGCCAGCTCAAATGATTTCGGCACGGCAATTGACACGCCCTATTTTTTCAATCTTGCCCCCAATTATGACCTGACCCTGACGCCGCGTATCAGCGACCGACAAGACCCGTTCATCACCGGTGCATGGCGTCATTTGACGGGCAATGGCAGCTATCAATTGACCGGCTATGCGCATCGTCCGCGCCACCGATTGGCCGAGGATGCCGCGAAGGAATTGCGCGGCGGCATTATCGGCGACGGACAATTTTCACGCGGTGACTGGTCGTTCGGTTTTGCTCTAGAAAATGCCAGCGATGATTTGTTTTTTCGGCAATATAAAATTTCCAATGCGGTGCGCCTGACCAGCAATGTCTCGGCGCATCGGCGCATCGGCAATCATGTCATCAACCTCGAGGCATTTCACTTTCGCGAAACACTGAACGAAGAAGAGGCCTCGACGGTTGGCGCCATCATGCCGCGCCTGACGCATCATTATGATTTTGCCGAGCCGATTTTCGGCGGCGGCTTGGCCATGGCCAACCGCCTGACCCATCGCCGGCGCGACCAAGATGTCGATGAGACACGCCTGTCCTCAATAATCGATTGGTCATGGCGACATATCACGCAAGGCGGATTTGTGCTGGCGGCAGATAACCGGCTGACGCTTGATGCCTATGATTTCACCATTAAAGACGGCGATGCGAGCGGCGATGCGGCGCGCGCCATTGACGATGTGTTAAGCGCCAATAGCGCCGCTTTCACACTGGCCTATCCGCTCCAGCGCAGCGCCGCAAGCAACCACCAGACATTATCACCCCAGCTGCAGCTCGTCTTGGCCGATGCAGCCGACGATTACCGCTCCATTCCGCATATTGACCAGAGCGCGCGCGACCTGACCAAGAGCCAACTTTTCCAGCCATTGACCCCGAAAGATGAGGCCAGCCGCGTCAATATCGGCATTGACCATGAACTGGTTTTTAAAGACCGGCTGAGCTCGCGCTTTTTCATCGGCCAATCCTATAATTTGAGCGATGAAAGCTTTGATATGCGCTCGGGCTTCGGTGATGACCGCTCGGCGATGATTACCGAGTTTGCCCTTTATGGCGGCGCATTAAGTCTCAGTCAAAAAGCCCGCTTCAGCGAAGACGGCGGCACTCTTTTGCGGAGCGACAGCAAATTGGGTTTGGCGTTTGACAGTTTCAATCTCGGCCTCGACCACAGTTTTTATGAGCGCGGCCAAACCGCCTCAAACACAAACAATCAATTGGAGGAAGCGACCGGTCGGCTGGGCTGGCAGATGAGCCGAAACTGGCGGCTTGATGCCAGTCTCAGGGAAAATTTTGAAACACAAGAACGCGTGCGCGCCGATGCCGCTTTCACTTATGAGGATGATTGCACGCTGTTGACCGTCAGCTTTGATCGCGATTATTCGCAAATCGGGGCGATTGAACCCGATACCAGCATTAATTTCACCTTCACCCTAAAAACCATCGGCAATTAAGCCTAACGCGGCGCACGCGCCTCGCTTTCATAAAAACTGTAAACCAGCACCATGCCACCACTATAGGCGACATCTTCCTTGAATAGCGGGCTTTCCCGATTGGCCGCGCCGTCATAAAGCTCGACATTGCCGCCAATGAAAAGCCTTAAATTATCATTGACCGGATAAGACAGGCTGAGGCCGATCTCCGCCCCCATGTAACCCGCCTCGGCGGCATATTGCCGACGGTTTGGTGTTACTTGATTTTCGGAAACTTCGTAAAAATAACGATTGAGCCGCTGATTGCCGTAAAGCAATTCAAGATCGGCTTGCCAGCTTAAATGGCGACGCGTTTTTGATTGCAGCTCGTAGACAAAAGTCGGTTCGAACAAGAACCCTTTTGTATCAAAATCAGCCAGTGAGATGACCGAGCGGGCGCGCAATTTAACATCAAAGAGCCCTTCCCATTTGCCATAATCATGACGCGCCGCATGCCAGATGAGCTGCGGACCAATCTCGAACAAAAAATCCAAATCAGGCATGTCCGCGCGGTCCGCATCATCTTCCGCATTGGCGGGCAGCGATGCGCCCAGTGACAGGTCCAGTTCAACAGTATCATTGGAAAAGGCCAGCGCACGAAACGCGCCTTCATCGCCGACCGAAAAAATATCCCCGCGATAAATCACATAAGGGCTGATAAAGGCCGCGGCGGTATCATCATCAGCCGCCGGATAAGCAGGTCCGCTGAAAGCCGCACTGACAAAGCCGACTTCCCAAAGCGGTTCGTCAAATTGTTCGGCTGAAACCCCTAGGGGCAAGCCGGCTGCCAAGCACAGCCAGAGCGTCGCCAATCGCTTGGCGCTCTTATTGCGGGCGCTCATCGGCACTTTTTTGTTGTAAATCTTGCTGCATTTTTTGTGCCACACCGTCTTTGCCCGTCAAGGCCGGCAAAATGATGAAAATGCTTGTCCAGACAAAAGCAATAAGGGCAATGGCGATAAATACCATGCGGCTATCGACCGGCTTCGGGTCGGATTTCTCCTTGGACATTATGCTTCCTCCAACGCCAAAACCCTAATCAGATTGGGGTTTTTTTACAAGCCAACACCCTTGCCTTACCCTATGGCGATTGGCTAGCCTCTGTGTCGGAGGAAATCCATGCAGGTAAAAAGTGAAATTGCCGGCAGTGTTTGGAAAATCATTGCCGAGACGGGTGCCGATATCGCTGCCGATGATGTCATTGTCATATTGGAATCCATGAAGATGGAAATTCCGCTGGTTGCGCCGAAGGCCGGCAAGCTGAAGGAAATTCACGTCAGTGAGGGCGATATGGTTGGCGAAGGTCAGCTGATTGCGACATTAGACTAGCGCATGGGGAGGAACGCATGAGCTGGGATAAAGACATTGACGAAATTAAACAGCGCCGCACGCTCGCCAAGCAACAAGGCGGTGAGGAAGCGGTTAAACTGCACCATGATAAAGGCCGCCTGACCATTCGCGAGCGCGTTGATACGCTGCTTGATAAAAACAGTTTTGACGAGGTCGGCGAAGGCGCGGGCGTGCCCGAATATGATGATGAAGGCAAGCTGAAAGATTTTCAACCCGCCAATTTCGTGCTCGGCTTCGGGCAAATTGATGGCCGCAAAGTGATTGTCGGCGGTGAAGATTTCACCGTGCGCGGCGGCTCGCCCAATCCGGCGGGTTTGCGAAAAAGCGTATATACCGAAAAATTGGCGCTGCAATATAAAGTGCCGCTTATTCGCCTGCATGAAGGCGGCGGGGGTTCGGTCGGCGGCACCAATAAGGAGAAAAACCGTCGCCCTTTGGGTGAGCCGGTATTTTCGCAATCGCGCTTTGTGCCTTTGGCCCAAACCCTGTCCGCCGTGCCGGTGGCTTCTGCCGCTTTGGGGCCGGTCGCCGGTTTGCCGGCGGCGCGTCTTGTCGCGTCACATTTCACCGTAATGACGCAAAATGCCGCCGTGCTGATTGCCGGCCCGCAAGTGGTCAAGCGCGCCCTCGGCCATGATATGACCAAGGAAGAATTGGGCGGGCCGCAAGTGCATTTAAGCTCCGGCGCAATTGATAATTTGGCCGAGGACGAAGCCGATGCAATGGCGCAAATTCGCCGCTTCCTGTCTTTTCTGCCCGATAATGCTTGGCACTATCCGGAAAAATTACCGTGCACAGACAAAGCCGATCGCTGCGAAGACAGCCTCGCCGATATTGTCCCGACCAATCGCCGCCAGCCTTTTCAAATGCGTAAAATCATTGAAGCGGTGGTTGACCGCGATGGCGACGGCTCAAGCTTTTTTGAAATGTCACGCAAATATGGCCCCAGCCTCATTACCGGCTTGGCCCGCCTCGATGGCGAAAGCGTCGGCATTATCGGCAATGATTGTATGTATTATGCCGGTGCCATGACAGCAGCGGCAGCGCAAAAACTGCGCCGCTTTGCTGATTTCTGCAACAGCTTCAATTTGCCGATTGTCAGTTTTGTCGATGAGCCGGGCTTTATGATTGGGCCTGATAGCGAGCAAGCCGGCACGATCCGTCATGGCACGGCCGCCATTTCCGCCGTGCTGCAAAGCCGCGTGCCATGGGCCAGCGTGCAAGTGCTGAAAGCTTTCGGTGTCGCCGCGCAAGCGCATTTCGGGCCTGACGGATATGTGTTGTCTTGGCCAAGCGCCGCCAGCGGCGCTTTGCCGGTTGAGGGCGGCGTGGCCGTGGCCTTTGCCCGTGAAATTGCAGCAGCTGAAGACCCGGCGGCGCGGCAAAAAGAACTGGAAGACATGTTGGCGGCCAGCCAATCGCCCTTTCCGCGCGCGGAAGGCCTGTCCGTGCATGAAATTATCGACCCGCGCGAAACACGGCCGAAATTAATTAGCTGGCTGCGCCTCGCCGTGGCTGCTATGCAAACCCAACCGCCTGTGCCCTATATGACCGGCATGCGGCCTTGAATTTCTTGAAGGAGAAAAAAATGAGTGGAAACCGCCAAATCGTATCAACCGCCACTGCCAAAGGTGAGCTTATTTTGTCAATTGTCGAAAACGACATGCCAACGCCCAATGATGACGAGGTCGTTGTCGAAATCGAAGCCGCACCGATTAATCCGTCGGATATGTTTCCGCTTTTGGGCTTTGCCGATTACTCAAAAGGCAAGCTGGTGACCGACGGCAATGAACAAAAAATGATTGCCCCCGTGTTGGAACAATTTGTCGATGCCATGCGCGCACGGCTTGACCAAACCCTGCCGGTCGGCAATGAGGGCGCAGGTCGCGTTGTCGCGGCCGGTGCCAATGCCAAACATTTGGAAGGTAAAATGGTCTCGCTGGTGTCCGGCCAATGCTATCAGCAATTCGTCAAAGCGCCTGCCTTTATGTGCCTGCCGCATCATGATGACACGACAGCCGAAGAGGCCGCCTCTTCCTACGTCAATCCGTTGACCGCGCTCGGCTTTATCGAAACGCTGAAAGCGGAAGGCCACAAAGCCATGGTGCACACGGCCGCCGCTTCCAATCTCGGGCAAATGGTTTTGAAATTGTGCCTGCAAGAAGACATTGATTTGATTTGCGTCATTCGTTCAGACGAACAGGCAAAAATCTTGAAAGATTTAGGTGCCAAATATGTCATCAATTCAAATGACGATGATTTCAAAGCGCAATTGGTTGATGCGATGGCTGAAACCGAAGCGACTTTGGGTTTTGATGCGATTGGCGCGGGGGACATGGCCGACACGCTATTGGCCAGCATGGAGCGCGCGCTCAGCCGCAATGCAAAGGGCCTCAACACCTATGGCTCTGACCAGCATAAGCAGGTCTATATTTACGGTCGCTTGGCGCAAGGGCCCGTCACTTTGGGGCAAAGCTATGGCATGCATTGGGGGGTTGGCGGTTGGCTACTGACACCGTTTTTGCAGAAAATCGGCTTTGAGCGCATGGGCGAATTGCAAGCCCGCGTCGCCAATGAGATCAAAACCACTTTTGCCAGCCATATTACCGATGAGTTGAGCCTGGCCGAAGCGATTGATCCTGAAAACATCGCGCGCTATATGCCGAAAAAAACCGGTGAGAAATATCTCATCAAGCCGCAAAAAGGGCTTTAGGCGCTCAGCCGTTCAATTTATCGAGGCCAAACTTAACCTCGACATGGTGGATATAATGGCGCTCATCGGGCGAGATTTGCCCATCCGATGTCGCGATTGCCTGTAAGTAATCGAAAATTTCCGCTTTCGCTTCCAACGGCAAAAGCGGTGCCACCGCGTCAACCATATCGTTGAAGCGCGGCAATTGCTTATGGCTGCTCACCACTTTCAAAAAATCCTGATCGTTGAAATTGGGAATGAGCCGCGCGCCGAGTTTCTCGGCCATATCAATCTCGCTTTGGTCAACTTGCCCGTCAGCCACCACCATGGCGGCGGCCAGCCCGTAAACAATATTCAAAAAACTGTCTTCGCGTTGTTTGACCAATTGGCCGAGACGGTCTTTTTCATGCGCTTTTTCGACTTTTTCAAAAACCGTCTTGCCGCCCCCTGCCTTGCGGCGGCGCAGCAGAAATATAATCAACAATAAAACGACAATCAGAGCGCCGCCTAGAGCGGCCATCATGTGAACAGGCATAACGCAAAACCCCTTTACTCGCCGACCAATTTAAGCCGCAGAGCCGCTCATGGCAATCATTGTGCCACCCGATTGTGACATTTCGGCTATTTGCCAAATCGCAGCAGGCTGCTAAATTGAGTTATGCGTTATTTGTTTTTGGCTTTGGCCATTTTGTTAACCCCTGTTTCAGCCTCGGCTGAGGGGCGAAACGGGCTGACCGTCGGCCTGGGCACTTTGGGTGTTGAGGGCATTTACACGAGAAATCTCAATAGTTGGTTTGATTTGGTGCTCGGTTTTAGCAGCCTCAATTATGACGACACGTTTTCACAAGGTGACGGCACAAGCTTTGAGGCTTCGGCGACCATTGAGGCGCCGCGGATCGGCTTGCAGTTTTTTCCTCTCGGTTTCTTGAATATGGAAGTCGGTGTGGTCACCGGCGCGCCGGAATTGGGCATTCAGATGAACCCCGATGAAAGCGGCAATTATATGATTGGCGACACTGAATATCCGAGCAGCGATATCGGCACGTTTAGTGGCGCGGTCAGTTTCGAAAACGACACCGCCCCTTATGTCCTCATGGGCATTGGGCGCAATGTCGGTGGCGGGCTGGGGTTAAGCCTGTCGGTTGGTGCCATTCAATATGGCGCGCCCAATGTTGACCTGAAAAATGAAAAATGCGTCGGTTCTTCCGTTGAAGGCATTGCCAATTGCTTGCTTATCGCCTCGGAAATTGCCGCCGAAGAGCGCGAAATTAATAATGATCTCGACGAGTTCGAGCTATGGCCATTCTTGCGGGTCGGCTTGACCTACAGTTTCTAAGAAATGAAAAGCCGGGTTCAAGACCCGGCTTTTTCTATTCGGCATCCAGCACGGCATCAATATCGGCCGCGCTATGGCGCTCCAGCGCGGTCTTGTCGCCCCATGGTCGATTGACAATACTGCCACGCTTCACCGCCGGTCGGTCGGCAATCTGCTTGGCCCAACGATTGAGGTTCTTATATTCCTGCACTTGCAGGAACTCGGCTGAATCATAAAGCAGCCCCGATGCCAACGCGCCATACCACGGCCATGTCGCCATATCGGCAATGGTGTAATCTTTGCCTGCCAAATATTCATGCTCGGCCAAATGGCGATCCAGCACATCCATTTGTCGCTTCACTTCCATGGCAAAGCGGTTAATCGGATATTCCATTTTCGACGGCGCATAGGCGTAAAAATGTCCGAAACCGCCGCCCAAATAAGGGGCTGACCCCATTTGCCAAAACAGCCAGTTAAAAGTCTCGGCGCGTGGCTGCCCGTCATGCGGTAAAAATGCGTCAAATTTCTCAGCCAAATGCACCAGCATGGAAGCGCTTTCAAACAACCGCACCGGCTGTTTGCCGCTTCGGTCCATCATGGCGGGAATTTTTGAATTGGGATTGATATCAACAAAGCCGGAACCGAATTGGTCGCCTTCACCAATATTGATGAGCCAGGCATCATATTCGGCACCCTCATGGCCGAGTGCCAAAAGCTCTTCCAACATCACCGTCACTTTCACCCCATTGGGTGTGCCGAGTGAATAAAGCTGATAGGGGTGTTCGCCTATCGGCAATTCTTTATCATGCGTCGCACCGGCAACCGGGCGGTTAATATTGGCAAAACGGCCGCCGCTTTCGGCATCCCATTCCCAAATTTTCGGTGGCACATATTCGGTTTCGCTCATGGCTGTCTCCTCTTTTGCCTGAAGCTTACAAGCTTAAAACGTCGAGGCAAGCGGAAATGGCGCTAAGTTTTCGGTTGGATGAAAACACCGGTCATGGAAGTTACCGGCTTGGCTTCGTCATCTTGCCAAAGCTGGCAAAACACGGTGCTGGTGCGCCGCCCGACTTTCAACACACGCGCTTCAGCATGGCACGCCAAAGCACGCGCGCTACGCAAATATTGCACCGTCACATTGACCGGCAAAGGTATGGCGGCACGACCCGCTTCAATGCTGTCGACTTGCTGAATGGCTGCCTGTTCGCGTGCCAATTGCAAAATCGCGGTGATTTCCAAAAAGCTGGCGAGGCTGCCGCCGTGCAAAGCGGGTAATTGCGCATTGCCGATATGATTTTCATGAAACGGCATGGTGCAGACCAGCCGACCGGTATCGTCGAGCTGCGCCGTAACACCGAGCTTGGCCGCATAGGGCATGGCGGCCAGCACATTTTTTATCAAATCCAAATCACCCATCTTCTTGCGCCTTGAAAGGGCTGCCGAGAATATCGGGCACCGAGGCATTGGCACCCAGCATGAATGTGCCGGTGCCGACAGCAATCGGTTTTGCCGGATCATCGTTAAACGCTTGCGCATTGAAAAAAGCGATACGCTCGGTCAGGCGATAAATATGCGCCGTGCAATAGAGGTTTTGGTGCGGAGCTGCGGGACGCATATAATCGACCCGCAAATCAACCGTGGCGACAGAGAATTTATGCTCGGTCGCCAGCACCGATGCCCCACCCGCCGTTTCGTCAATCATTGCGGTGACAACACCGCCATGCAGCACATCGGTCTCGGCATTGCCGACCAAGCTTTCATGCCATTTCAAACCTGTGCAAATGCGCTTATCACCAAAGCCCATATAGACAAGGCCGATATTTTGTCCCATCGGGCTGCGGCTGTCTTGAAACACCGGCGTAATATCAATGCCGGGCAAGTCGGGAAATTTCAAATCACTGTCAGACATGGCGGCAAAGTAACGGAAAAACCGCTTGCGGCAAAATGTTCAGATTTTTCCGGCTTCACATCTTTGCAGTGCGCTTTAGCCGTGTTTGGCGCGGCGGCGCGCCAGTATATCGTCGAACCGCGATTCTTCGATAACCGTGCCGTCTTGGGCCAAGCTTTCGGCCAGCGAATTATCAATGGCTCTTAATTTGAACAGCACCAGCGCGCCCTCAGGGCCACCGCGCTCCATATGCACATCGCCCGGTTCTTTATGGGCGTAATCACCGGCTTTGCGGATTTTGTGCGATAATTCTTCGCCGGTTTCAGCATCAACATCGATAACGTGCAATTCACCGGCCAATACGACGGATGTGGTCTCCGCCGTATGGCGATGAAAATGGCAATAGCTATTGGGAGCCCAGCGATACAGCAAATCCACATGACCGTCATCGCGAATGCTTAACAGCGCCGCTTCATAATCGATCGGGTAATCAAAACTGTCATCACCGACAAAGCGCCGCCATTTCAAATTTTCATTGTCAAATAAATTCATGACCCACCCCAAAAGTGAAATAACTTCATTTAATACTAGTGAAAATAGAGTCTCGGCGCAAGGCATGGGCCAGCGCGATGGATTTAAGGGGCCGGTGGCGCGGTGCCATCGGGCGGTATCGCAACAGATGGCGGCGGCGCGTCGTTTTCATTGCTTTCTTGGCATTGAAAACTTTTGCTCTCGCCGCGGCAAAAATAGATTTTGTCTTGATATTTGACCCATACGCGATGCGGCGGTTCGGCATTGGAAAACAAATGATAAAACTGGCCGATAATCTCGCCGCCCGCCATCACTTCCGGCGGCTCTGATTTCCATTCGGCCCGCGCCGCCATATCAAGCGACGCAGCCATTATCGCCAAAACAAAAACCCCGTAAAAAACCGACACGCTTTTCATAATTCAAGCCGTATCGGAATTTGCCGCCCAGAGCAAATATTTTGCCGCCCGGCTAGACTTGAGTTTTCAGCTTGCTCATATAGGCACGCAAATCTTTTTTGACGTCCGGTGCCAGAATATACAGGCCGATAAGATTGGGAATGGCCATGATGAAAATCATCGCATCGGCAAATTCCAACACAGTGTCCAATTTTATGGACGCGCCGATGACGATGAACAGGCAAAAAATCATACCAAAAGTTTTTTCTTTGGCTTTGCTCTCACCGAATAAATAGGTCCAGCCTTTAATGCCGTAATAGACCCAAGCCAGCATGGTCGAAAAAGCAAAAATCATCGCGACAAAAGAGAGTGGCACCGGCGCCCAAGAAATATTCTCTTGAAAAGCCGCCGAAGTCAGTTCAATGCCCGACATGCCGCTGCCCATCAGCGCCTCGGTCGGCAAGGTGAGAACCAGCACCAAACCGGTCAATGTGCAAATCACCACCGTATCGATAAACGGTTCCAACAAGCCAACGAACCCTTCGCTCAGCGGCTCGTCGGTTTGCACGGCGGAATGGGCAATGGCGGCAGAACCGAGCCCTGCCTCATTGGAAAAGGCGGCGCGCTGAAAGCCCAAAATCATAATACCGATAAAGCCGCCCGACACACCTTGCATGGTGAAGGCCGATGTGAAAATCAATGCAAAAGCAGAGGGAATGGCGGTTACATTAATCGCCAGAACAAGAAGGGCCAGCGCCATGTAAATTACCACCATAAAGGGCACGAGGCGGACCGTGATATTGGCAATCGATTTAATGCCGCCGACAATAATCAGCCCGACCAGCACCGCCATGGCCAAGCCGACAAGCCAGCCAAAGCCGACCAACGGGCTGTCTTCGCCGCCCGAGACTTGAAGCAATTGAACATATGCCTGATTAGATTGGAACATATTGCCCGCGCCGAGACAGCCAATAACAATACTGACGGCGAAAAAGGCACCCAGATATTTACCGAGACGCGGCAGACCTTTTTCAGCGAGACCGTCGCGCAAATAATACATCGGCCCGCCTGAGACGGTACCATCTTGATTGATAATGCGATATTTGACGCCCAATGTGCATTCGGCGAATTTGGTCGTCATGCCGACCAGCCCGGCGACAATCAGCCAGAAGATTGCCCCCGGCCCGCCCAATGAGACGGTGATGGCCACGCCGGCCATATTGCCGACACCAATCGTGCCGGACATGGCAGCGGTCAGCGCCTGGAAATGGCTTATCTCGCCATCATGCTTGTCGTCATAAAGCGCTCCGCGCACCACATGCACGGCATAGCCGAAGCCGCGCAAATTTATGAAACCGAGATAGAAAGTAAAAAAGAAAGCGGCGACAATCAGCCAGACGACAATCAGCGGCACTTGCGCACCGGCAAATGGCACGGAATAGAAGATAAACGCCGATAATATATCGGTGAGTGGCTGCATCAGCTGATTGATTTTCGCGTCTATGGATTGCGCGGTGGCCGGAAAAGGAAAAATCGAAAAAAGCGGAAGTAAAAATGTAAAAAGTCGGATCACACCTGGCTCTGTTGTAGAATAGCAGTCGGAACGCTAACAAGCTTCGCGCCAAAGCACAAGTTACGTGCCACAAACCCAACCCTAAAAAGGCCATCGGCTTTTGAAACGCGGCACATCACAAATCGGATTATGCAAGTCTGATAGGCATGCCTTAATGGGCGCACTCGTCGCGCCGGCAATATCTGTAATTCAGCACATGCGCGACGGCAACAGTGGTTGCGCCGAGTAAAGTGGCAAAGCGCTCGCCGTTTTCACCGAGCACGGCGTGACCCAAAAATGCCGTCAAAACCAGCGTACCGACACCCAGCACGCCAAAAAAGCCGACCGACATATTTTTGTGTCTACGACAGCCCAATGACAGGCTGAAAGCACTTAAAGGAATAATCGCCCATAGCAGCCAGACATGAAATGCCTCTTCGCCAAAAACAGTGGCGCTGATGGCCGGAAACATGCTGACCATAAAGGGCAATGCCAAGCAGTGGGCGGCGCATAGGGTAGATGCCGATACGGCAAATTTATCGGCCAAAGCCAAATTTTTTGAATGTGTTACCATGCCTCGCCCCAATTTGCTTGCCCGTTTCGGTCGGTGGTGGGCGATACTGGGATTGAACCAGTGACCCCTACAATGTCAATGTAGTGCTCTCCCGCTGAGCTAATCGCCCTCACCGAATACGGCTCCGCCTTTTGTCAAAGGCGAAAGATTATTTACGGGCAGCGTGTCGCAAAAGCAAGATAAATCGCTCCTTATGGCCCGTATTAGGGTGCGCCAATACGCCATATATTTTCCGTTATAATAATGCTAAGTTTTCCTCATGAGTGCGCAAGACGAGCAGGCTTTTATCTTCACACCGCCCGCCAATGGCTCGGGTGCCGGTGCGCTTTTGCTCACCTCGCCGCATAGCGGCGCTTATTATCCGCAAAGTTTTATCGATGCCTCGCGCCTTGACGCACATCAAATCCGTCTGTCGGAAGACATGTTTGTTGACGGATTGCTGGCTCATATGCCGCAACAAGGCATTGGTGTTTTGTCAGCCCGTTATCCGCGCGCTTATGTCGATTTGAACCGCGCGCCTTATGAACTTGAGCAAGCCTTGTTTGAAGATATTTTGCCGGCGCATATTGACAGCCATTCGGTACGCGCTGCGGCAGGCCTGGGCACAGTGCCGCGTCTGGTAGCTGAGAATATTCCAATTTATGACGGCAAATTGCGGTTCGCCGAAGCCGAACAACGTATCAAAGACGTGTACCGGCCTTTTCATGCCAAGCTGGAGGCCGAGCTGCAAAACAGGCAACAACAAAACGGCTATGCGGTATTGCTCGACACCCATTCCATGCCCTCGCAAGCGACCCGATTGTCAGCCGAGGGGCGGCGCGTTGATTTTGTGTTGGGCGATCGGCATGGGCGCTCTTGCGACCATCGGCTGAGCGATTGGCTGGCAAGCGAATTGACACAGCGCGGCTGGGAAGTGGCGCGCAATAAGCCTTATGCGGGCGGCTATATTACCGATCGTTATGGCCGTCCGGCTGACGGCATGCATGCCGTCCAAATTGAAATCAATCGCGCCATTTATATGGATGAAAATAATTACGCCAAACATGCCGGTTTCGAGCGCCTACAAGATGAGTTGACCGAATTGATTGTCGCTTTCGCCGCGCAATTGCCCGATTGGCTGGCGACCTCGCTGCCCGACCGGACACGCTCTGCGGCTGAATAAAAGGTTAC
>CATDDF010000035.1 GCA_949498175.1 Alphaproteobacteria bacterium
GAAGCCTATCTCGAAACCGGTGCGCCCATTGGCTCGAAAAACCTGGCCGATGTGCTGGATGAGAAATTGTCGCCGGCCAGCATTCGCTCGGCCATGGCCGAGCTTGAGGCGATGGGGCTTTTATATGCGCCGCATGTCTCGGCCGGACGCTTGCCGACCGATAGCGGCCTGAAGCTGTTTATTGACGGCATGATGCAATTGGGCGATTTGAGCGCCGAAGAGCGCGCCGCCATGACACCGCATTTGACCGGCGATGAAAGCATGGAAGATGTGCTGAAACAGGCGCTTCAGGGCCTGTCGGGCTTGAGCGCCTGCGCCGGTTTGGTGGTCGCGCCATTGGCCGAGCGCGCCATCAAACATATTGAGTTTATTGCCATTTCCGAAGAACAGATTTTGGTGATTTTGGTCGATGAGACCAATCATGTTGAAAACCGCTTGATCCCGCGCCCTACCGGGGTGCTGCCGCAAAAACTTATTGAGGCGGGCAATTATCTCAATCACCGCTTGCGCGGCCGCACTTTGGGCGAATTGCGCCGCGACAGCGAAGCTGAAAGCGCCAAGCTGGAAAGCGCGCTGGGTCAAATGACCGCTGATTTGGTGCGCCGCGGCCTGATTCAAAACGGGCTTCAAGACGGTGTGCAAGACGGCGGCGACCGGCCGCTCAGCAATAGCGATATGGTGACCAAATCGCTGATTGTGCATGGCCGCGACCATTTGCTCGATGATGTGTCGGCGATGGAAGATTTGGCGCGTGTGCGCCATTTATTCGCCGATCTCGACCGACAAAATGAATTGGTGGCGCTGCTGTCTGAAGCCGAAACCGGCAATGGGGTGAAAATTTTTATCGGCGCGCAAACGCCGTTATTTTCCCTGTCCGGCTCATCGCTCATCATCAGCCCGTATCAAGACGAGGTGCGCGCTCTGGTCGGCGTGGTCGGGGTGATTGCCCCGACACGCACCGATTATGCGCGGCTTGTGCCGATGGTCGACCATACGGCCAAGCTGGTCAGCGCTTTATTGTCGGCGCAGAAGGAGACTTGATTTTGCCTGCCATGCACCCTAACTAAGCGTCACCAAATGCCGCGGAAAACCGATAGGGGAAGCCGATGATTGAAAATGAGAAGCCGCAAAATGACGCGCCCGATGACCAGCCAGGCGCGCAAGAGCCCGCTGACGGCGATGGCGAAACGGTTGAGCCAATAAATGAAACGATAAATGAGCCGACACATGAACCAACGGCGGAAGAGCGTTTGGCCGAAATCAATGATCAGCTTTTACGCAGCCTGGCCGAGTTGGAAAACACCCGCCGGCGCGCCGCGCGCGACCGCAGCGAAGCGCTGAAATTCGGCGCTATGGGTTTTGCCCGCGATATGTTGGGCGTGGTTGATAATTTGCAACGCGCCCTCAAGGCGATGCAGGATTTGGGCGATGATATACCCGATGCGACGCGCAATGTGCTGGACGGGGTCGCCGCCACTGAGCGTGATTTATTGGCCGCTCTGGCGCGCCATAAAGTCACTCCGCTCTCGCCCTTGGGTGAAAAATTTGACCCCAATTTGCACGAAGCGCTGTTTGAGGCACCGGGCACGGGGCAAGACAGCGGCACGATTATCGAAATTGTCGAAACCGGCTATATGATGGAAGAGCGGCTATTGCGCCCCGCCAAAGTCGGCATCGCCAAAGATTGATAAAGCCTGACACATTCGCGTGGCTTTGCGTGAAAGCGGCACGGGATTTCCAATAAAAGCGGCGCAGAAAATAAAACCTGGCGGGGGCTTGCAGGGGGTAAACAGCCTTCCTATATGAGCCTCAGACAAACCAAAAGGCGCCATTGGGCGCGCATGGAGTAACAATATGGGTAAAGTCATCGGAATTGATTTGGGCACGACCAATAGCTGCGTCGCCGTTATGGACGGGACCAATGCGCGGGTCATTGAAAATGCCGAGGGCGCGCGAACCACGCCTTCCATGGTCGGCTTTACCGAAGAAGGCGAACGCTTGACCGGCCAACCTGCCAAACGCCAAGCCGTGACCAATCCGCTCAATACATTATTTGCCATTAAGCGCCTTATCGGCCGCCGTTTTGACGATCCGGCGACCAAAAAAGACAAGGAAATGGTGCCGTTTGAAATCATCGCCTCCGATGGCGGGGACGCCTGGGTTGAGGCGGGCGGCGAAAAATATTCACCGTCGCAAATATCGGCTTTTATTTTGCAAAAAATGAAAGAAACGGCAGAAGATTATTTGGGCGAAAGCGTCAGTCAAGCGGTCATTACCGTGCCCGCCTATTTCAATGACGCGCAGCGCCAAGCGACCAAAGATGCCGGTAAAATTGCCGGGCTTGAGGTTTTGCGCATCATTAATGAGCCGACGGCTGCCTCCTTGGCTTATGGGCTGGATAAAAATGACGGCCAGACCATTGCCGTTTATGATTTGGGTGGCGGCACATTTGACGTTTCCGTTTTGGAGATTGGCGATGGCGTTTTTGAAGTGAAATCAACCAATGGCGACACTTTCCTCGGCGGTGAAGATTTCGACATGGCGCTGGTCGAACATTTGGCAGAAGGGTTTCAAAAGGAAAACGGTATCGATTTGCGCGGCGATAAAGTCGCCCTGCAAAGGCTGAAAGAGGCGGCGGAAAAGGCCAAAATCGAATTGTCTTCAGCCGCCCAGACCGAAATCAACCTACCCTTTATCACAGCTGATGCGTCGGGTCCGAAACATTTGAATCTGAAGCTGACCAAAGCGGCCTTTGAGGGGCTGGTCGAAAATCTTGTGCAGCGCACCCGCACGCCTTGCGAGGCAGCGATGAAAGATGCCGGCGTCGCATTGTCAGATATTGATGAAGTGGTGCTGGTCGGCGGACAGACCCGCATGCCGCGCATTCGCGAATTTGTCAAAGACGTGTTCGGCAAAGAGCCCAATATGAGCGTCAATCCGGATGAAGTGGTGGCCATGGGCGCGGCCATTCAAGCCGGTGTGCTGCAGGGCGATGTCAAAGATGTGCTGCTTTTGGATGTCACGCCCTTATCCTTAGGCATTGAAACCTTGGGCGGCGTATTTACCCGCCTGATTGACCGCAACACAACCATTCCGACCAAAAAGAGCCAGGTCTTTTCAACCGCCGATGACAATCAATCGGCGGTCACCATTTCGGTCTGCCAGGGCGAGCGCGAAATGGCCGCAGATAATAAAAATCTCGGCCAGTTCAATCTGGAGGGCATTCCCCCGGCACCGCGCGGCGTGCCGCAAATCGAGGTGACCTTCGATATTGACGCCAATGGCATTGTCAATGTGTCGGCCGCCGATAAGGCGACCGGCAAGGAGCAAGCCATTCGCATTGAGGCTTCGGGCGGGCTGTCGGATGATGATATTGAGCAAATGGTGAAAGATGCCGAGGCCAATGCAAGCGCCGATAAGGAACGCCGCGAGCAGGTTGAGGCGCGCAATAATGCCGAAGCGCTGATCCATGCGACGGAAAAATCGATTGCCGAAAATGAAGACAAAATCGACGGCGCCGATAAGGATGCGGCGGAGGCCGCCATGGGCGAGCTGAAAACCGCGCTGGAAGGCGATGATATGGATGCGATTAATGAAAAAGCCCAAGCGCTGAGCCAGGCGGCGATGAAAATCGGCGAAGCCGTCTATCAGGCGCAGCAGGCCGAAGCGGCGGCCAATGATGCCGCCCATGATGGCGCCGCGCAAGGCGATGACGGCAATGTGGTGGATGCTGAATTTGAAGAAGTATCCGACAATGAGGGCGAATCGGATAGCGACCAAAAAGCCTCCTAACGGGCAGGCACAAACTGCCAAAAGGGGGCGGCATGGCCAAGGCCGATTATTATGACCAATTGGGGGTTGACCGTTCGGCCAATGCAGCCGAGCTGAAATCGGCCTATCGCAAATTGGCCAAAAAATATCATCCCGATGTCAATCCGGGCGATGCCGCAGCGGAACAGAAATTCAAGGATATTTCCGAAGCCTATGAGGTGCTGAAAGACGACCAGTCGCGCGCCGCTTATGACCAGTTTGGTCATGCCGCTTTTGAACAGGGCGGCGGCCCGGGTGGCATGGGCGGCGGCTTTGGCGGTCAAGGCGGCATGGGCGGCGGCTTTGGCGATATTGGCGATATTTTTGAAGAATTTTTTGGCGGCTCCGGTCGTGCTGCGGGACGCGGCGGCCAGCGCCGTGCGCGCCGCGGCGATGATTTGCGTACCGAAGTCAATATCAGCCTGCAAGAAGCCTATGACGGCACCGAAAGGCAGGTCAATGTGGCCCGCGCCGCCGCCTGCCAAAGCTGCAATGGCTCGGGCGCCAAGCCTGGGTCCCAGCCGAGCATCTGCCCGACCTGCCAGGGCCACGGCAAAGTGCGCGCGCAGCAGGGTTTTTTCACCATTGAGCGGCCATGCCATAGCTGTCAGGGCAGCGGCCAAATTATTGCCGAGCCGTGCGGCGATTGTCGCGGCGGCGGCCAGACCCGCGAGGCCCGCAATCTGTCCGTTGCCATTCCGGCCGGCGTCGAAGACGGCACACGCATCCGCCTGTCGGGCGAGGGCAATGCCGGCGCCAATGGCGTGGCCTATGGTGACTTATATGTTTTCGTCAATATTGCGCCGCACGGTATTTTGCGGCGCGACGGCGCCGATCTTTTCTGCGCCATGCCGGTGCCGTTCGATATTGCGGTGCGCGGCGGCGCGGTCAATGTGCCGCTTATGGCGGGTAAAACCGTCAAGCTGACCATTCCGGCCGGTGCGCATTCGGGGCAACAGTTTCGCCTGCGCGGTAAAGGCATGCCTGTTTTGCGGGCGCGAAAATTCGGCGATCTTTATGTGCAGATTGAGGTCGAGACGCCGACCGGTCTGACGCGCGAACAAAAGAAGCGCTTTGAGGCTTTTGCCGATAGTCTTGATACCGGCAATTATCCCGAGGTCAGCACTTTTCAAGACCGCGCCAAAAAAGCTGACGCAAAGCGATAGAGCCGGGCCGCGAACCCTGCTATAAATGCGCCATGAAACTGATTGTAAATGGCTGCGCCGGCCGCATGGGGCGGGTGCTGATAAGATTGATTGACGAACAAGACGGCGTTGAGCTGGCGGGCGGGCTGGAAGCCGCCGGCAGCGCCGCTTTGGGCGAAGATTTGGGGGTGCTGGCAGCTGGTGAAAAGCTGGGCCTGACGGCCAGCGATGATGCGCTGACATTAATGAGCCAAGCCGATGGGCTGATTGATTTTACCACCCCTGCTGCCAGTATCGAATTGGCCGCACTGGCCGCGCAAGCCCGCCTTGTCCATATTGTCGGCACCACCGGATTTAACACCGTGCAAGAAGAAGCAATTGCTGCTGCAGCGCGCCATGCGCGCATTGTCAAATCGGGCAATATGAGCCTTGGCGTCAATGTGCTCGCCGGGCTAGTCAAGCAAGCGGCAGCGCAATTGGGCGAACAATGGGACATTGAAATTCTTGACATGCATCACCGCCACAAGGTCGATGCGCCTTCGGGCACGGCTTTGCTTTTGGGGGCTGCGGCAGCTGATGGCCGCGGCGTTAAACTGGACGCCGCCAAAGAGGGCGGACGCGACGGCATTGATGCGGCGCGCAGCCGCGGCGCTATCGGCTTTGCCGCCTTGCGCGGCGGCTCAGTGGTCGGCGAGCACGAAGTTATATTAGCCGGTGAAAATGAACAAATTCGCCTTGCGCACCGCGCCGAAGACCGCGATATATTTGCCCGCGGCGCGCTGGCCGCTGCCTTATGGGCGCAACAGCGCCCCGAAGGCCTTTACACCATGCAAGATGTATTGGGGCTTTAGGCCAAGCTTTCTTCACACGAAAAACAGGTAAGGGAAAATCAGATGAGCCATTTGGTGTTGGTCCGTCACGGACAAAGCGAGTGGAATGAGAAAAATTTATTCACCGGTTGGCGCGACCCCGATTTAACCGCACAGGGGGTGAGCGAGGCCAAAGCCGCCGGGCGCGCGCTGAAGGCCGAAGGTCTGGTTTTTGACATCGCCTTCACATCGGATTTGCAACGGGCGCAAAAGACCCTGGCGCTTTTATTGGTCGAGCAGGGCCAAAGCGATTTGCCGACAATCAAAAACCAGGCGCTCAATGAGCGCGATTACGGTGATTTGGCCGGTCTCAATAAAGATGATGCACGCGAAAAATGGGGTGAAGAGCAAGTGCATATTTGGCGGCGCTCTTATGACACGCAGCCACCTGGCGGCGAAAGCCTGAAAGATACCGGCGCGCGGGTGCTGCCCTATTATGAGGCCGAAATCGAGCCTTTGGTGAAAAGCGGCAAAAATATTCTGATTGCAGCGCATGGCAATAGTTTGCGGTCTTTGGTGATGAAGCTTGAGGGGCTGAGCGCAGCGGAAATTCTCGCCGTCAATATTGATACCGGCGTGCCCTATATCTACCAAATGGACGATGATGCGGGCGTCACGGATAAGGTGATTTTGGCGCGCTAGCCACGCCATTTTGAATTATGCAGAGGCCGGTTGCGATGCCAGGCGGTGGCGCCGCCCATATAAGGCGGTTTGCAGGCTAGCGGCCAAGCTTTCACGCTCTTCGGGGGCCAAAAACGCTCCGACCGAGACATATTTGCCATGGCTCGACAAAATCAGCGCGCCAATTTCTTCGCCCTGTGCGCCGAAGCGCTCCAAAGTCACGCGCACCCAATAGGGGTCAAACTCCCATTTGCGCGCCGCGCCCAAAGGGGTGACCTGGCTGAAGATCAGTTTTTCTTCTTCCATGCTCAGCGTTTCATAGCGCTTGCCATAGCGATAATTGAGCCGAAACGCGACATAGAGCAGCGCCACATCAAGCCCGAAAAAGCCGAAAACCGGCCACGCCCCGAGCGACCAGAAATAGCCACCGACAATAACCATTATGGCGGTGAAAAATATCATCAACCATAAAAAGCCGCGCCGCGACAGCGACATATTGGGGCGCAGCACAAGGTCAAAATTATCCGGCAGGAGTGTCGGCTTTTCCATATTGCAAAAGTTAGGGCGCGGCGGCACAAAACAAAAGGGAAGGATTGTCGCGGGCGATTTGCTGGTTTATGACAAGACCATGAGCCGCTCGCGCCAAATGCCCGCCGATGATATTGTCGCGTTTTTCGCCAAATTGGCGGAGACCGATCCGGCGCCGCGCACCGAGCTGGCTTATAAAAACCACTTCACGCTTTTGGTCGCCGTTGTTTTGTCGGCCCAGGCGACCGATATTGGCGTCAATCGGGCGACCAAGGGATTGTTTGAAAAAGCCGATAGCGCCGAAAAAATGGTGGCGCTGGGGGAGGCGAAAATCCGTGAGGCGGTCAAAACCATCGGGCTTTACCGCAATAAAGCGAAAAACGTGTTTTTGCTGTCGCAAAAATTAGTCGCGGAATATGACGGCAGAGTGCCTGAAACAATGGACGCGCTATTGGCGCTGCCCGGGGTCGGCCGCAAAACCGCCAATGTGGTGATGAATGAGGCTTTCGGCATTGCCACATTTGCCGTCGATACGCATGTGTTTCGCCTTTCCAATCGCAGCGGGCTGGCACCCGGCAAGGATGTGTTGGCGGTCGAGAAAAAACTCGACAAAAAAGTGCCCGAACCCTATCGCATGCATGCGCATCATTGGCTGATTTTGCATGGCCGCTATGTCTGCTTGGCGCGCAAGCCGAAATGCCATATTTGTCCGGTTTATGATTATTGCCGCTTCAAAGATAAAGCCAAAATTAAGGATGACACATGACACAAGAAACCACGCCGCAAATGCCCGAAAACGGATTGATTACCGGCATGGGGGCCGCTTTGGTGGATTTATTTGTTGCCGTCAGCGAAGAGGAATTGACCGCCTTGGGCAGCCCGAAAGCTTCCATGTCCCTCATTGACGCGGCGCAATCTTCGGCGCTGCAAGAAAAACTTACCGTCGATACGCACCAGCCCGGCGGCTCGATTGCCAACTCCATTGCCGGCATGGCGGCGCTTGGCATGGCGACCGGCTTTATCGGCAAAATCGGTGATGATGATTTGGGCCGCGTTTTTGCCGATGCTTTTGCCAAGGAGCATGTGCGCTTTCCCGTTACCCCAATGTCGGGCGTGCCGACCGGCCATTGTCTGGTGCTGGTCACGCCCGATGCCGAGCGCACCATGCACACCGTGTTGGGGGCATCGGTGACGACGGCGGTACATGATTTGGACGCGCCATTATTGGCCGATACCGGTCTTTTGTTCGGCGAAGGCTATTTATGGGACAGCCCCAGCGCGCGCGCCGCGTTTCTCGCGGCGGCTGAAAAAGTCCGTGGTCGGGGCGGTAAAGTGGCCTTCTCGCTGGCCGATGGCCTCTGCGTGGCGCGCCATCATGAGGCCTTTATGGCGCTCTTGGGCGACATAGATATTGTGCTGGCCAATGAGGCGGAAATAAAAGCTCTATTGGGCACAGATGACCCCGATGACATAGCCGAAAAAATCGACGCTTACGATGTGATGGCGGCGGTGACTTTTGGCGCGGACGGGGCGCATTTATTTGACAAACAAGCGCGCGCCCATGTGCCGGCGCAGAAATTAACGGCCGATGAAATTGTCGATTTGACCGGTGCCGGTGATCAATTTGCCGCCGGTTTTCTGGCCGGCCTGCATCAGGGAATGTCGATCGAGGCGGCGGCGACTATGGGCATTGACGCGGCCAGTGCCGTTATCCGCCATATCGGACCGCGTCCTCCGCTCGGCTGAATTGGTTTAAATTTTGCGCAGCAAAACGCGGTCAATGCGATGGTCTGCACCTTTATGCAAGATTAAATCGGCACGCGCCCGCGTCGGCAAAATATTCTCGGTCAGGTTTTTCAGATTAATCCGCGTCCAAATATCGACCGCGGTTGCCTCGGCCTGTTTGTCATCGAGCTCGGCATAGCGCTCAAAATAGGCGTTGGGCTCACGAAACGCCGTTTGGCGAAGCCCCATAAAGCGCTCAACATACCAGCGCTGCACAATCTCGGCCTCGGCATCAATATAAATGGAAAAATCAAAATAATCGGAAACAAAGGGAATCTCCGTGCCCTCCTTGGCCAACACCGCCGGCTGCAAGACATTCAAGCCTTCAACAATCAAAATATCAGGGCGGGAGATGCGAATTTTTTCCTCCGGCAAAATATCATAGGCAATATGGCTATAGACCGGCGCTTCGGCAGCGGCGCGTCCCGATTTAATATCGGCCAAAAAGCCGCGCAACCGTTTCAGGTCAAAACTTTCGGGAAACCCTTTGCGTTCCATCAAGCCGCGTTCTTGTAAAATCTGATTGGGAAACAAAAACCCGTCCGTGGTAATCAGCTCGACTTTCGGATGCGATGGCCAGCGCGCCAGCATTTCACGCAAAATGCGCGAGGTTGTGGATTTGCCGACTGCCACCGAACCGGCGACGCCGATGATAAAAGGCACCTTCGCTTCGCTTCCCAAAAACGCATTGGTCGCACCATAAAGCGTTTGCGTCGCCTCGACATACAGGCTCAAAAGCCGCGACAAAGGCAGATAGATTTCTTCCGCTTCGGCCAGCGAAATGGTTTCGCCAAGACCGCGCAAATTATCCAGCTCTGCTTCGGTCAGCGTCATTTCCGCGCCTTGACGCAATTTGCCCCATTCATCGGCGCTGAAAGCGCGATAAGGCGACAGCTCATTTTCCAACATTAGCGCTTATTCCCGCGCGATGCTTTCTCGGCCAGGCCCGATATGCCGGCGCGCGCTTGCAGCACCTCGACCACTTGTTTCGGCGTCAAGCCACGCGCCGCCAGAACCACCAGCCAGTGATAAATCAAATCGGCGCTTTCGGCCAAAAGCGCCTCATCATTGCCGGTCAATGCCGCCGTCACCGTCTCAACGGCTTCTTCGCCCAACTTATTGGCCGCGCGCGGCAGGTCAGCCAATAATTGCGCCGAATAGCTGGCATCGGGCGCAGCCGCACGGCGCGCCGCTATTTCGGCAAAAAGCTCGTTCAAAAAAGCCAAATCATCCATGAGCCTGTTTCCTCTGCGCTCTCCGCTTGCCTTGTTAGCGTTTTTTCATGCCGCGTTCAAACAAACTGTCACTGCCGCACCGGCAGACCGGCGGCGGCCAGAGCGGCACGCGCTTCGCCGATCGTATGCGTGCCGAAATGAAATATGGAAGCCGCCAGAACCGCGCTGGCATGGCCGTCGCGCACGCCGGCGACCAAATGCTCCAATGTGCCGACCCCGCCCGAGGCAATCACCGGCACGGACACCGCATCGGCAATGGCGCGCGTCAGGGCCAAATCAAAGCCCGATTTTGTGCCGTCGCGGTCCATAGAGGTAAGGAGGATTTCACCGGCCCCTCGCGCCGTCATGTTTTTGGCGAAACCGACCGCCTCAATGCCGGTCGCTTCACGCCCGCCATGGGTAAAAATTTCCCAGCGCGGGCCGTTTTCATCTTCATCGACCCGCTTGGCATCGAGCGCCACAACAATGCATTGGCTGCCGAATTTTTCTGACGCCGCAGTGATAATATCGGGGTTGTTGACCGCCGCCGTGTTGAAGGAGACCTTATCGGCACCGGCCAGCAATAATTTGCGCACATCGGCCACTTCGCGCACCCCGCCACCCACGGTCAACGGCATGAAACATTGCTCGGCCGTGCGCTGCACCGCATCAATAAGCGTGTCGCGCCCCTCATGGCTGGCCGAAATATCGAGAAAGCACAATTCATCCGCCCCGGCCGCATCATAGGCGCGCGCCGCTTCAACCGGATCGCCGGCATCGACCAGATCGACGAAATTGACGCCCTTGACGACACGCCCCCCATGCACATCAAGACAGGGTATGATGCGGATTTTCAGCATGGCTTAACGCACCCCATCCAGCGCCAAAGCGGCCGCCGCATCGAGCCGCCCGTCATACAGGGCGCGACCGGAAATGGCCCCGACAATGCCCTTGTCTTCCAGCCCCAATAGCGCCTTCACATCATCCAGCCCGGCCAACCCACCCGAGGCAATGACCGGAATGGAAATGCTTGAAGCGAGTTTTTGAGTCGCCTCAATATTCACGCCCTTTAGCAGGCCGTCACGGTCAATATCGGTATAGATAATCGCCGCCACGCCGGCATCTTCGAATTGTCGCGCCAAATCGACAGCTGTCATTTGTGTCACTTCAGCCCAGCCCTCAACCGCGACAAAACCGGCGCGCGCATCAATGCCGACAATGATGCGGCCTGCAAATTGCCGACAAGCTTCGCGCACCAAATCGGGGTCGCGCTGCGCGACGGTCCCCAAAATGACGCGGTCAATACCGGCGCCGAGCCAAGCCTCAATATTGTCAAGGCTACGAATGCCGCCGCCCAGCTGGGTGGTGACGCCGGCGCTTTGGCAGGCTTTGACGATCGCCTCAACCGCGGCGCGATTGACGCTGACGCCGGCAAACGCGCCGTCCAAATCGACAATATGCAAATGCGAAAAACCCTGCGCCGCAAAGGCGGCGGCTTGTGCGCCCGGGTCATTATTGAACACGGTAGCGCGCGCCATATCACCCTGCTCAAGGCGCACGCATTGGCCGTTTTTCAAATCAATGGCGGGAAACAATATCATGGGCGCCACGCCAAAAACCGTTCGATCAAACCCAGCCCGGCGGCTTGGCTTTTCTCGGGGTGAAACTGCACGCCAAGCATATTGTCGCGCGCCATGGCGGCCGTCACCGCGCCGCCATAATCGGTTATGGCGGCAATATCATCTTGCGCGCCATCATCTACCACCGCGCCAAACCCATGCACGAAATAGACATCTTGGCCATTGAGGGGCCCGATGACCGGCTGGTCTTGGCGGACGCTGATTTCATTCCACCCCATATGCGGCACTTTCAACGGCGCGGCGACATCCAGCGCACGCACCTCGGCGTCGAACCAGCCCAGCCCAAGGTGCGGGGCTTCGCGTGTGGCGCGCTCCAGCCCGTGACGGCACATAAGCTGCATGCCGACGCAAATGCCCAAAAACGGCTTGCCTTTATCCATGACGGCTTCGTGCAGCGCCTCAACCATGCCGTCAATGGCGCGCAAGCCTTGCGCGCAATCACCAAATGCGCCGACGCCGGGCAGAACAATATGCGCCGCACGGCGTACATCTTCAGGCGCGCCCGAGACCAAAACCGCGCGCTTTTGAGCTTGGCGCGCAAAGGCCTTTTCGGCCGAGCGCAAATTGCCCGAGCCGTAATCGATAATGACAATCAAATCTTCTGCTTGGCTCAACTGCCCAACACGCCTTTGGTCGACGGCACCTCATCACCCTTGCGCGGGTCAATCTCAATGGCTTGGCGCAAAGCGCGCGCCAGCGCCTTGAAACAGCTTTCGACAATATGGTGATTGTTTTCGCCATAGAGGTTTTCGACATGCAGCGTAATGCCGGCGCTTTGGGCAAAGGCTTGAAACCATTCTTTGAACAATTCCGTGTCCATTTCGCCCAATTTCGGCTTGGTCAGATTGACGTGCCAAATCAAATAAGGGCGTTGTGACACATCAAGCGAAACACGGGTGCAGGTCTCATCCATCGGAATGATGGCGCTGCCATAGCGCGTCAGGCCCTTAAAATCGCCCAATGCTTCGCGCACCGCCTCGCCCATCACAATGCCGGTGTCTTCGGTCGTATGGTGGAAATCAATGTGCAAATCGCCTTTCGCCTGAAGGTCGATATCGATCAATGAATGGCGCGATAATTGCTCCATCATATGGTCGAGAAAGCCGATGCCGGTTGAGACATTATATGTGCCGCTGCCGTCCAGATTGACCTTAACCTTAATTTCGGTCTCTTTGGTGGCGCGCGATTTTTCACCAATGCGAGCAGCCATGATGAACTCCTATTGCAAGATCGCTTCTTCTAGCAAAATTCGCGGGTTTTTCAAAGCCTTGCCGCGCGCAGATTTATTTGCGGGGGCGGCGCAGGCGCAAATAAAATGCACCGTCACCGCCATGATTGGGCGCGGCAGGCCCATATTCGACAATTTGTCCCGCCAACGCATCGCGGTCGAGCCATGTCGGCAAAGCGCGCCGCAGTTTGCCCTCGCCACGCGCGCCCTTGCCGGTAATCACCAAAAGCCAAATCTTGTTTTGCCCTTGAGCGCGCGCGACAAATCGGGCGAGCTGGCGCTCGGCCTCTATCAATGTCAGCCCGTGCAAATCGAGGCGAGCTTCAATGGGCAATGTGCCGCGCGCCAAACGGCGACGCGTGCGCGGCATGAGAGCAGGTTGCGACGGCGGGGTTTTTGAACCGGCAGGCCGCGCGGTTTTCGCTTTCACCGGCGCCGCTTTGCCCGGCAGTGACGGGTTTTGGTCGGTTCTTGCGGGCGTTTTGGATCGGCCGTTTTGCGGCTGGGTGACATGGCGATTGCGACTGTCGTGCGGCAGCGGGTTTGTTGACGCCGTCAGCCTCTGCCACACCGCCTCATCTTCGGGGCTGGGCTCGGGGGTCGTCTGCTTGTCTTTCTTGCGCGCCATGGCCAAGCCATTAATCGGCGCGCGTTGCCACTAATTGCCAATTCGGTGTGGCGCTATTATGCGTCCCTTCAAACGACCAAATATCGACACTGGTGGTCGGCGGCGGCAAATTATCTTCGTCCAGCGGGCTGTCGACCGCATGGGCGGCCGATATGATTTCGGCGCGCAGGCGCACATCAAGACGCACCTTGTCGCCCTCTACCTCAGCATCATCAAGGGCCGGTCGGTCGAGACGCAAAATGCGGGTTTCCAATTTCTGACCCGCCGCTTGGCGCGCCGCTATTGCCGTCTCAAAACCGGCCGCCACCTCAGCCCCCAA
>CATDDF010000036.1 GCA_949498175.1 Alphaproteobacteria bacterium
GTGTCGCTGAAAACCTATGTAAAGCCGCCACGCCATCCTGCTTTTACCCGCTTTAACGTATTTTTACGCGACGGTTTTTCCTGCCAATATTGCGGTGCCCCCAATGATTTGACCTTTGACCATGTCATTCCGCGCCGCGCCGGTGGCCGCACCACATGGGAAAATGTCGTCGCCGCCTGCAGCCCGTGCAATCTCAAAAAAGGTGGGCGTATGCCGAAAAAAGCCGGCATGGTGCCGCGCCATAAGCCGCACCAGCCAACGGTTTATGAATTGCATGAGAACGGGCGCAAATTTCCGCCCAATTACTGCCATGAGAGCTGGCAGGATTATCTTTATTGGGATACCGAACTGGAGCCGTAAGCGTCAGATTTTTTCCGAAGCGCGAATGGCAATGCGACAGCCAAGGCGAATGAGACGGCTCATCGTCTCAAAACCCGGCGCGTCTTCCGCCCCATATTCTAAAGCCGTGTGCTTGTGGGTCGCCTCATCGGCGCGAAATTTCTCAATCTTTTTGGCCAGCGCTTTATCGGCTTTATCATCGCTATCAGCCAGCGCCTCAAGCTGCGCGGCATAATGCGCGTCAATCTCGGTCTCAACCGCTGCCGTGCAGGCCATGGCGGCTTTTTCACCCATCAGCGCGGTGACCGCACCGAGCGTAAAACCGGCCATATCCCAAAACGGTGACAGGACGGTCGGTCGAATATCGCGTTCGCTTATCAGCGTATCGAAATAAGCCAAATGTTCTTGCTCCTGCTCGGCCATATGGGCGACCAATTCGACGATATCTTCCTTGCCTTTAATCTTGTCAAACACCGCTTTTTGCCCGTCATAAATGCGCACGGCACCATGCTCTCCGGCATGGTCGACGCGGATCATCTCGGCCAATCTTCGAGCGTTTGCAGGGGCAGTCATTATCGGCTCATTTCGCTTTCGGTTTTATATAAAGCCAATCCGGCCAAAACCAGACAGGCAATGACATTATAACCGGCCAATGAAAGTCCGAATAGGGTGAAGGCTGGGGCATCACAGCGCACCATGGCGCCGCTTTTTAAAGCCTCAAAAAGCGCGCCCGTATCAAGCGCTTGTGCAGCTCCGCCGCCGCACGAAGCCGGACCGAGCCACCAGCCATACTCAATGCCGGCATGATAAAAACCGAGCCCCGCATTGGCCAGAAAAATAATCCCGATTGTGGTCAAGAGGCCGCGTGTGGCCAAGGGCGCGCGCGACGCATAAAACCACGCCAAAGCCAATAGCGGCACGGCGAGATAAAATGCCACGCGCTGTTTTAAACACAAAGCGCAGGGCAACAGCCCGCCCCAATATTGCGATAATATGGCTACGCTGATAACGGCCAAAGCAAGCACAAATACCAAAGCAATGCGCGCCGATAGCGAGGCAAATAAAGCAGGCATGATTATAACGCTCCCATCAGGAAAACAGCCAAGAGCAAAACGGCAACAAAAATCAAGGAAAGAATATTGAAATAACGGTCGATGAATTTTTGAACATCAGAGCCGAAATAATAGACAAGCGCCGCAATGCCAAAAAACCGAATGGCGCGACCGATAAGACTGGTGATGAGGAAAGGCACCAGCGCCAAGCCGCTGACCCCGCTCGCAATGGTCGCGACTTTAAAGGGCAGAAAGCTGATGGCCGCGGCCAGCACAATCCAAATGCCCCAATCATCGTAAAAGACCACAAAACGGTCAAACGCGGCCTCACCATTATAAAAGGCGACAATCGGCTGGCCGACAGTCTCCCAAAACACATAGCCAATGGCATAGCCCAAAAGCGCCCCGAAAACCGAAGCGAGCGTGCAAATCATCGCATAGCGCCACGCTTTCAGCCGCGCCGCCAAAACCATTGGGATGAGCATCACATCGGGCGGTATCGGGAAAAACGAACTTTCGATAAATGACACAAAGGCCAAAGCCCAGCCGGCACGGCGATGGCGCGACAGGGCCAGGGTTTTGTCATAAAGGGCGCGTAAAAAACCGGTTACCATGCGGCGCACCCTAAACCCGCCACGCGCCCCTGAAAAGATGTTTTTGTCGACTGAAAATTGCAGTAGCATCGCGCCATGCAAAGGCTCATGGCGCGTTTCAAATTATTTTTCTCTGCTTTTTGGGGCGGCGCGGCGCAACGCATGACCGTTTCTCTGCGCCACGGTTTGGCAATTGCCGCTATCGGCATTTTCATCGGTGTCATCGTCGCCTATGCGGCGCTCGCCTCTTTCGGCGCGGTTGAGCTTTTATTGGCACAATGGCGGCCCGATGATGATTTGCTGACAGTCGGTTTTCGCGGCTTGCAAATGAGTTGGTTGATTATTCCGATATTGGCCGGACTGGCCATTGGCGCGCTGCTCAGCTGGTTGGCCCCGCAACCGCCGGTCGAATTGGCCGATGTCATTCATGCGGCGCACAAACCCGACCCGCAAGTCTCCCGCACGGCAGGCTATATCAGCCTGTTGAAATCAGTGCTGGCGCTGGGTGGCGGCTCCCCGACCGGCCTTTACGGGCCGCTTGTCGTCTTGGGGGCCAGCCTTGCCGCCAGCATGAAGCGCTTCACCCGCCTGTCGCCACATTTCGGCGAAATGGCTTTGGGGGCCGGTGTTGCAGCGGCCATTTCAGCCGCCTTCTCAGCCCCTTTGGCGGGAATTTTATTCGCCCATGAAGTGGTATTGCGGCACTATTCGTTGCGCTTTTTCGCCCCGGTCACTTTAGCCTCGGCCGCAGCCTATGTGTTTTCCGGCGAAGTGTTGAACCAGCATATTGTTATGCTGCCCATATTATCGACGCGCATGGCCGGGCCATTTGACATTTTCCTTTTGCTTATGCTCGGACTGGCCGCCGGTCTGTTGGCGGTCACGCTGATGCGCGGGCTTGATAATTTGCGCGCGCACATGGTGGCACTGCCGCTGCCGCTTTGGGCGCGCCCGGCGCTGGCCGGTTTGGCGGTCGGCATATTGGCACATTTTGCACCCGGCATATTGGGCCCGGGCCTCGATGTGATTTCCGCCATGCTGCAAGGCGAGATTTCGGCGCTTGGCTTGCTCACCCTTTTGCTCTTGAAAGCGCTGGCGGCCGGCTTGTGCCTGACACTTTATTTTCATGGCGGTGTTGTTGCCCCGGCGCTTTTTATCGGCGCTGCTTTGGGCGGCTTGGCAGCCAGCAGTTTTGCCCTTTTGACGCCGCTCACCGGTTATCTGCCCGATAGTGGCCTGTTTGTCTTGGCCGGTATGGCGGCCATGGCCTCCTCGCTTTTGGGCGCGCCGCTGGCGGTGATTTTGCTGGGTTTTGAATTGTCGCAAAACTATGCCGCCACCACCGCCATAATGGTAACCATTGTGACCGCCAATTTATTGACCTCGCGGCTTTATGCGCGCTCGGTTTTTGACCCGCAATTATTGGCGCGCGGCGTTGATTTATCATTGGGGCGCGAAAATTTGGCGCTGCAAGCAACACCGGTGACCGAATTAATGGCCAATGATTTCGTCACCCTCAAAGACAGTGTCAATGTCGGGGAAGCAATATCGCAAATGGCGCGCGCCCGCTGCGCCGAAGCGCATATGCTCGATAATAAGGGCCAATGGGTCGGCAAATTATGCCTTTATGCGCTGGTCAATGAAGCACAGGACAACCCCGCCGGTCGCTATCTTGAAAAAGCACCTTTGGTTTTGCAGGCCAAGCAAACCGCCTTGCAAGCGCAAAGCGCCATGGCCGATTTTATCGGTGAAGCAGTGCCGGTTTTGCAAGACGGCAAGCTCATCGGCATTGTGCATGAGGCTGATTTGTTTGCCCATGCGCGTATGGTGACACGCGCCATTTGGCAGCACGATCATGATGATGATGTGCGCGACCGCCACAGCTTTGCATCAACAGAAGATATGAAAAGATAGCCCTTCAGCAATTGACGCAAGCCGGATAATCAGGCAAATGAGGGGGGCTGGTCGGCCCTTGTGGCGGAATTGGTAGACGCGACGGATTCAAAATCCGTTTCCTTCACGGGAGTGGCGGTTCGAGTCCGCCCAAGGGCACCAGCCATCTGTTAGAACCGATCAGTCAGCACCGCCATATAGGCGCGTCTGCAGGCGGTTCATGCCGGCAATCCAGCGATCATAATCATCTGTCTTATTGCGCATATATTGCGCCACTTCGCCATGCGGCAAAATCAGGAAGCTTTCCGCCGCCAGGCCTTGAACCACCGCTTCGGCCAATTCTTCCGGTTCCATCATGCCGTCAACCGAGGCCGCTTTGGCGGTTTCGGCATCGGCCGTCATGGCGGTGCGCACGGCTTGCGGGCACAGCATGGAAACTTTTATGCCTTGATGCGCATAAGTCAGCGCCAACCATTCGCCAAAACCGATAGCGGCATGTTTGGTCACACCATAGGCCGCGCCGCCAATTTGGTTGAGCAGACCGGCGGCCGAGGCCGTGTTGAGAAAATAACCGCCGCCGCGTTCAATCATAAGCGGCACCAAATGGCGCGCTGCATAAACATGCGACATGACATTGACATCCCAACTCATTTGCCATTCCTCATTGGGCGATTGTTCGCTTGGCCCCATGCCGATACCGGCATTGGAGCAAAATAAATCAATTGTCCCAATGACGCTTTCGCTGTCTGCAATGACGCGTTTTATATCGGCTTCCTCAGCCACATTGGCGGTCATGGCCGTGCCGCCAAATTGCGCGACCGTCTCTTGCACATTGGCCTCATTGATATCGACCGAGACGATTTGCGCCGCCCCTTCGGCAAAAAACCTTTCGACCAGCGCACGACCAATGCCGCTTCCGGCGCCGGTAACAACAATATTTTTTCCTTTAATGTCCATGCCCGTTTTTCCCTCACTGCATAAGTCTTTCGTGCCGCCATCATAAGCAAAAGCAGCGGCAAAACAATCTTGCGCACACATAAGCAACCGGAATTTAGGAAATTGACATATGGCGTGTCAAAAAGTAGCTTGAATCTCTGGTCGGCTTGTTTGTTTTCAAGCCCGAGTTGCGCGCCACATTTGATGATTTGAGTGCCGCACGGATTTCCGAGGGGGGAGAGGGCTGTCATGAGCGCAAGAAGAACACGAGCGGGAAACGACATTGGCAAATATGCATCACGCATTGTCGTCATCTTGTTTTCTTATGTGTTGTTTTTGCCTCATGCAGCTTGGCAGGCAGCTCACGCCCAATCTGATGCGGCGCGCCCCAATGTGCTTATCATCATGGCCGATGATGTCGGCTATATGGATTTCGGCGCATATGGTGGCGAGGCGGCTACGCCGGCGATTGATGCCATTGCCGCGCGCGGCATTAAAATGTCGCGCTATTACACTTCGCCGCAATGCGGCCCGTCACGCGCCATGTTGCTGACCGGTGCCGATAATCATGAAGTCGGCATGGCAATGATACCCGAAACCTTGCCCGATGCGGCGCGCGCCGATCCGGCCTATGCCATGCGGTTGCCCAAAGGCACGCTGACCCTTGCCGACCGACTTGGCGCGGCGGGCTATCAAACCTATGCAGTCGGAAAATGGCATATTGGCGATACCGGACAAAACCTGCCGCGCAAACACGGCTTTGACAAGTCGCTGGTTTTCGACGCGACCGGCGCGGATAATTGGGCAGACCGATCTTATTTGCCGCTTTATGAGCGTATTGAATGGTTTGAGAATGACCGGCCGATTGCGCGACCAGGCGATGATTATTCGTCGCAATTATTTGTCGACACCATGATTGACTATATAGAAGGCGGCGATCAAAAGCGTCCGTTTTTCGGCTATTTGGCGTTTCAGGCCGTGCATATTCCGGTGCAAGCACCGCGCAAATTCATCGATAATTATAATGGCCGCTATGATGCGGGCTGGCACGTTTTGCGCCGGGAAAGATTGGCCAAAGGCAAGGAAATCGGCTTGATTGCGCCCGAAACAAGCTTGCCGCCGCAGCCCGAAGAGGCGCGCCAATGGGCCAGTCTGAGCGATGCAGAACGCGCCTTTTACGCGCGCGCCATGCAGGTCAATGCGGGCATGATTGAGGCAATGGATCATCATTTGAACCGGCTTTTCAAAGCTTTGGAGAAATCCGGACAGCTTGAAAACACCATTATCATTATTTTATCGGATAATGGGCCGGAATCGGCGTCGTTGAGCAATCAAAATTTCTTCATGGATATTTGGCTGGAGCGGCAGGGCTATAATAGCGCACTGGCAAATTTGGGCGAAGAAGACAGCATGGTAGCCATTGGCATGGAATGGGCGACGGCCGGTGCCGTGCCCTTTTCCCGTTACAAATTCCACGCCACTGAAGGCGGCCATCGCGTGCCGATGATTATTGCCGGCCCCGGCGTGCCGCAAAGGAATTTTCTCGGCGCGCGCGCGCATGTTTTTGACATTGTGCCGACGGTTTTGGATTTGGCCGGATTGCCTGCCGGTTCCGCCCCTGACGAAACGGTGCCGATAAGCGGGCGCAGTTTGGTGCCGGTGCTGACCGGCGCAGCGCAAGAGGTTTACGGCACCGAAGATGCGGTCGGTATTGAAGTTGCCACCAATGCCGCACTCTATAAGGGTGATTGGAAATTGCAGAAAATGCCGCCACCGGCGGGCGACGGCACCTGGCGGCTTTATCATCTGGCCGATGACCCTGGCGAAATGCGCGATGTGAAGGACCGGCATCCCGATATTTTTGACGCGATGAAGAAAGATTATGCCGCCTATGCACAACGTGTCGGCATTATTGATTTGGGCGAGAGCTATAATCCGTATCAAC
>CATDDF010000037.1 GCA_949498175.1 Alphaproteobacteria bacterium
CCTCGTCCCACACGCTCAAATCGGGCGGCGGCGCGTCTTGAATACCAAACGCGCTCAGCACCTCCACATCCAGCCCTTCCGCGTGATAGGCATGCGGCACGGCATAAATGCTGTCTACATCTTGCGCTTCAATGACCGACGTTTCGCGGACATTGCAAAACAAGCCGATTTTCTTTTTCTCGCCTTCCGGTATTGGGCGATCGCAGCGGCATAGCAAAATATCTGGCTGGATACCGATAGAGCGCAATTCCTTCACCGAGTGTTGCGTCGGTTTGGTTTTCATCTCACCGGCCGCGGATATATACGGCAAGAGCGTGAGATGCACGAAGATTGAGCGCCCACGCGGCAAGTCATTATTCAGCTGGCGAATGGCCTCGAAAAACGGAAGCGCTTCAATATCGCCGACCGTGCCGCCAATTTCGCAAAGCACGAAATCGACGTCATCCACGTCTGTTTGCACAAAGGCTTTAATCGCATCGGTCACATGCGGAATAACTTGCACCGTGCCGCCGAGATAATCGCCGCGCCGTTCTTTGGCCAAAATATTGCGATAAATCTGACCGGTCGTGACATTGTCACCGCGCGAGGCCGGCACGCCGGTAAAGCGTTCATAATGGCCCAAATCCAAATCGGTCTCGGCCCCGTCATCGGTCACATAAACCTCACCATGCTGGTAAGGCGACATAGTGCCGGGGTCGACATTCAAATAAGGGTCAAGTTTGCGCAGCCGCACCTTATAGCCGCGGGCCTGCAGAAGAGCGCCCAAAGCCGCAGAAGCCAAACCTTTTCCGAGTGATGAAACCACGCCGCCGGTGATGAAAATATATCGCGCCATGGGAGTTAAAAATACACGGGGGAATCGATTCGCGCGAGTCGAAAAGAACGAATCAAAGGCTTATTAACAATAATTCTTATTCGGGGGTCGGCAGATCGCTGCTCGGCAAATCAGGCAGCACAGGAGCCGGTGCCAAAGGCGTATTTGACGACGGGCCATCGCTCTCAATAACACCGTCAAGCACGGAAGAGCGGTTTTCCATCGTGCCCAGCACGGTCAAACCGATAGACGTCAGGAAAAATATACCGGCCAAAATAGCCGTCGCGCGCGTCATGGCATTGCCGAGGCCACGCGCACTCATCATGCCGTCGCCGCCGCCACCAATGCCCAACGCTCCGCCTTCAGAACGTTGCAGAAGCACAAGCACAATCATCGCCACTGCGACCATCAAATGAACAACCAAAAGAATGGTGGTCATGGGTTTCTCCGTCTAACTTGCGCGCGGTATAGCGCGTTTGAGAGCGAAAAGCAAACCGCCATAACGGTGTTTGTCACTGTTTGGCAACGCTGCGTCAGGTTTTGCTCGGGTACCTCAGTTTAACCTTTTTATGAGATAAGTAAGGCTGTTAAGGAAGAGGCCATGTCACAGCTTATAGAAAAACTGCTCGGCTCCATACCGCCGCCCCCCAACCCGCTCGGATTGCATCGGGGTGATGTTATTCGCTTGAAATCAGGCGGCCCGCAAATGACGGTCATTGACGTTTCAATTCGCGGCATTATTACATGCGAATGGTTTGCAAACGAACGCTTACATCGCGCCTGTTTCGCGCCAAGCAGCATAGCCCCCGACAAGAACTAGCAATAGGCCTTCAAAATCCCATAAAGGTCTTTTGCTGTGAGGCTTGCGCCGCCGACCAGCGCGCCATTGACATTTGGCACGGCCATCAATTCATCAGCATTGGTGGGTTTTACCGAGCCGCCATAGAGAATCCGCATTTTTGCACCCTCATCACCAAAGCGGCGCAGCAGAGCTTTACGCAATGCATTGTGCACTTCTTCGACCTGCGCCACCGTCGGCGTAAGGCCTGAGCCAATGGCCCAGACAGGTTCATAGGCAATAACCGTATTTTTGGCCGAGCAATCTATCGGCAATGAGCCACGCAATTGCGCTTGCACGATTTTCAGCGTTTCGCCGGCCTTGCGCTGCTTCAGGCTTTCGCCAACGCACATAATGGCGGTCAATCCCGCCCTATGCGCGGCCTCCACTTTGGCACGCACCGCTTTGTCACTTTCATCATGGTCGGCGCGGCGCTCGGAATGGCCGACAATCACCGCTCTTGCACCGGCATCTTTCAGCATTTCAGCCGAAATATCGCCGGTATGCGCGCCTGCAATATTGGCGTGGCAATCTTGCCCACCCAGCGCGACCCCTTTCGGCTTCAATGCCGCCATGCGCGACAACAGCGTTGCAGGCGGACAAATCATAATGTCAGCCTTCGGCTTTCTGCGGCCTACCGCCGTCATCAGCTTACGCAATTCTGCAAGCTGTTTGCCTGTGCCGTTCATTTTCCAATTTCCGGCCACGAGAGCTTTGATTTTGGGGGTTGATTTCTGCGTCGCCATGTTTTGCTCCGTGAATTAAAACTGTGCCTGTTTAACCTGTTCGTTGGCTTGCGACAAGCGGCACAGCGCACTATGATGCCGCCGGATTATAGCGGCGATTTCCGCCAGAAAGCGAAAGACATAATGCTCAAATTTTTGCGCAGCAAAGCCAGCGGTGTGCTCGGCATTCTTCTCATCGGCCTCCTTGTTATTGCCTTTGGTCTATGGGGCATTGCCGATACATTTACCGGCTTTTCAAATAGCGAGATTGCTTCCGTCGGTGACAAAAAAATTGAGCGGCAAGAATTTCAAATTCGCTACGTGCAAGCGACGCGCGATTTTTCGCGCCAGCTCGGCACGACGCTATCCGCTGCTGACGCCGCCAATCTCGGCATTACACAACAAGTTCTCGTCAATATGATGGGCACGGCGGCATTGCATGAAGCGGCGGAAGAGATGGGTCTCGGCTTCAGCGATGATGCGATTGCAAAAACCATTGTGAGCGATCCCAGCTTTGCAGGTCTGAACGGAGAATTTGACGAGCCGACTTTTCGCGCCGTGCTGTCGCAAAACGGCTTGAACGAGCAATTATTTGTCGAAGACCAGCGTCGCTTTCATATCACCAATCAATTGACAAATGCCAGTATTGACCGCGGCCTTGTGCCCAAAATGCTTGTTGAAAGCCTCTACAAGCATTTTCTTGAGCGCCGCGTCGCCAATTACTTGATTTTGACGCTTGATCAAACCGACGAAACCGGCGAACCGACCGATGAAGAGTTAGAAACTTTTTTCCGCGAGACCAATCTGCGTTTTGCCCAACCGGAAACCCGCTCCGGACACGCGCTTGTCGTATCGCCTGCGCGTTTTGCTGAGCTTATCACCATCGACCGCGCATCATTGGAAGAAGAATATGAATTGTCGATGAACGACTTTACCGTCGAAGAGACCCGTAAAATCGACCAGCTTGTGCTGTCGGATGAGGCGGAAGCCGACCAAGTCCGAAAACTGATAAGCGACGGCGTAGCATTTGTCGAAATTGTCGATGCTGTGGGTCAGACGCTTGACAATTCCGACCTCGGTGAAGTGAAGCGCAGCGATATGATTTCCGCCGACTTGGCCGAAACCGCTTTTAATATGCAAAAAGGGGAAGTCAGCGACGTAATTGAGGGGCCGCTCGGCTATGTCGTGCTGCGCGTGCGCGACATTGAGCCCGGCTCGGTTCTGCCCTTTGAGGCGGTGGAAGACGAATTGCGCCAACGCATTATTTACGATCGTGCGCTGGAAGATATGCTGGCCTTTACGGAAACCGTTGAAGACGAATTGGCGGGTGGCGAAACATTGGAAAATATCGGCCAACGCTTTGATCTCGATGTCATAAAAATCGACAATGTAGCTAACAATGGCAAGACCATTGGCAACAAACAACCGGCCATTCTTGCACGTTACGAAAACCTAACAACACTGCTGTTTGAAAGCGCCATTGGCGAAGATTCGCCCATGCAGGAAATGGAAGACGGCACGTTTATTTGGGTGCGCTTGAATGAAATTACACCGACCCTCGTGCCGCCACTGAAAGATGTTCGCGATGCCGTCATCGCCGAATGGAAAGTTGATGAGCGCAGCAAGCTTTTGCAAGCAATGGCCACGCATATGGTGAAAGTCGGTAATGAAACCGGCAGTTTCAAAGCCGCTGCTGAGGGCTTTAAGCGCAAGCCTTTGGTCTCGGAACCGATGACGCGTCAAATTTCCAATGACACATTTTCCGAAGATGCCGTCACCCGCTTATTTGCCGTCGAAAAGGATAAATTCGCATGGGCGAGTGTCGGTTTTGGTGGCGAAATTATTGTTATGCAAGTGGCCGACATTATTGACGCCGAAATATCTGATAGCGCCGCGCGTGAAATTATTTTCGAAGGCGAGCAGCGCAAATATCATGCTGATTTGACCAATCAATTTGTGCAAAGCCTGCAAGAAGCTCTCGGCATAACCGTCAATCAACGCAATTTAGAACTTGCCACGCGCGAATTGGTGACACGATGACTTTAGCCACGCCGGACCGCGCAGCCTTTGCCGCGGCCTATGCTGACGGCACGGCACAGCTTGTCTGGACCGAATTGATTGCCGATTTGGAGACACCCGTTGCTGCTTATTTGAAGCTGTCAGGCAGCGAGGATTACAGCTTTCTTTTGGAATCGGTTGAAGATGGTGACATTCGCGGTCGCTATTCAATGATTGGCCTTGCTCCGGATTTACTGTTTCGGGTCAGTGACGGGCAACCCGAAATAAATCGTGCGGCGCTCGAAAATCCCGACGGCTACACCCCAATGGACGGCGCACCACTGGACGCGCTGCGCACAGTGCTGGCCGAATCGCGCCTCAGCGTGCCGGAGGGCTTGGCACCCATGTCTGCCGGTGTATTCGGCTATATGGCTTATGACATGGTGCGGCATATGGAGGATTTGCCCGACAGCAATCCCGATGTCATACAAGTGCCGGACTGCCTGTTCATGCGCCCGACGCTCATCGCCGTATTTGACAGCGTGACAGACAATATTCGCTTGGTAACCGCCGTGCGCCCCGATGCCTCGTCAGCCGATGAGGCTTATGATAATGCGCTTACACGGCTTGAAGCGGCGGAAGAGAAACTGCGCACGGCCCTGCCCGATGC
>CATDDF010000038.1 GCA_949498175.1 Alphaproteobacteria bacterium
AACGGATGCCGACCGGCGTGGCCAATGTTGCTGAAAGCGCCGCCTTTTTGAATATATGACTGTCAGAAAAATCAGCATCCATGACCAAATGCACCAGGTCGCGGCGGCTGCGATAGCGGGTAATGCCGATGCCCGTCCAACCCGGATTGGCGCTCGTCCCCCAAGCCTCAATATAGCCGCCGAGCATATTGCCGGATAAAGCAGGATAGCTGCCATGGCGCAATGCCTCGCCCATAAAGGGGCGAAAATATTCATCCAAAACCTCCGCCGGGCTCATCATTTTGCCGCTACCCGGATCGGCAATCTCACCGCGATAATAGGTGCCGAAATTGACCATGAAAAACTCACCGCCATCATCCGAGCGCATGAAATCGGTAAGGGCTTGTTGCTGGTCGGGCGACAATGTTTCAGAGGCGTTGACATGGCTTGAAAATTTTTCAATTTCATCTTGTGTCAACGGGCCGTGCCAGTTTTCGTGCCAGCCCAAAAACAGGAGATAAAGCAACAACGCCGTCGCCCATATGGGATATGTCATATTTCTCATGGCCATGCGCCTTCTCGAGGATGTGGAAAACATTATAAATTGACATAGATAATGTCAATTTATAATCTCGGCCTTTAATATACAGTGGGTCGAGTAATAATATCGACGTTGATTGGGGGATTATGGGCTGATGGACAAGATAAAAAATATGAGCAGGCGCCCGAAAATGCTCGCCATTTCCGTGCTGGTTCTCATCAGCTTGCTGCTTCTGGCCTATGCCAATCGCGTCCATCTCATCATTTCCCTTATCGGCTATGCCCAAAAGGTGAATAATCCTGTCGCGCCGAACCGCCCGGTGAATTGGCAAAATGGTGGGGTCTGGCAAGGCGAAGGAAAACGCCCGCCCAATATTGTCGTCATTTTGACTGATGATATGGGTTTTAATGATGTCAGCTATCATGGCGAAGGGCTGATTGAAACGCCGCATATTGACCGGCTGGCGCGTGAAGGCGTGCAATTCACCAATGGTTATGCGGGCAGTGCGGTATGCGCGACCTCACGCGCCATGCTTTTGACCGGCCGCTATTCGACCCGCTTCGGCTTTGAGTTCACCCCCGCGCCTGATGCTTTCGGCCCGATTTTAGAGCAACTGGTCAGTATTGATCCGATGCCGCGCAAATTTCAATTCCCTGAAATCGAAGCGGAGACGGTCGGGGCTTCTTTACCCTATGAAGCGCGTGGTCTGCCGGCGGAAGAAATTACCTTGGCGGAAGAATTGCGCAGCAAAGGTTATCGCACTTTGCATGTCGGCAAATGGCATTTGGGTCGCGATAAACCGTTTGACCCGCGCGATCAGGGTTTTGACGAAAGCCTGATGATGGAGAGCGGGCTATACCTGCCGACCGATTCGCCGGATGTGGTCAATGCGCGCAATGAGTTTGCCGTGCTGGACAGCGTACAATGGCAAATCATGGACCATGCGACCAGCTTTAACGGCAGCCCGCGCTTTGCCCCCGACGGTTATTTGACCGATTATTTTACCGATCAGGCAATCAAGGCCATTGAGGCCAATAAGGACACGCCGTTTTTTCTCTATTTGGCGCATTGGGGCCCGCACACGCCTTTGCAGGCCAAAAAGCAAGATTATGAAGCGGTCGGCGATAATTTCCCTGACCACCGCTCACGTGTTTATGCCGGCATGTTGAAATCCGTTGACCGCTCGGTCGGGCGTGTCATGCAGGCACTGAAAGATAATGGCGTTGACGATAATACGCTGGTGATTTTCACCAGTGATAATGGCGGGGCCAATTATATCGGCATGCCCGATATCAATAAGCCGTTTCGCGGTTGGAAATTGAGCTTCTTTGAGGGCGGCACCCATGTGCCGTTCATTATGCATTGGCCCGCTGTTTTGCCGAGCGGCAAAAGCTTCAAGCACCCGATTTCGCATCTCGATATATTCACTACGGCTTTGGGGGCGGCCGATTTGTCACCGCAGGCTGAGAAAATAGACGGGGTGAATTTACTGCCCTATTTGACCGGGCAAAAAAAAGGCGCGCCGCGCGATACGCTGATTTGGCGTTCCGGCCAATATCAGGCTATTTTGTCAAAAGGCTGGAAAATGCAGCGCAGTAAAACGCCCGAAAAAGTCCGGCTTTTCGATTTGGAGCAAGACCCGACCGAACAAAACGATGTCAGCGCCGCGCATCCGCAAAAAATTACGGAATTATCGGCCTTATTGGACAGCCATAATCGCGAGCAAGCGGCGCCCAAATGGCCCAATGCCGTTTTAATGCCGATTTGGGTCGACAAAACCCCGGCCGATAATGTGACGCTGATGGATGACTATATTGTATGGCCGAATTAGGGTAGAAAACTTTGATGAGTAAGAAACCCGATTTGAGAATTGTTGATGGCCGCCGCCAACGCAGCGAGCGTAGCCGCGCCGCCATCATTACCGCCGCACTCAATCTGATTGATAATGGCAATTTTGCGCCGACGGCGCGTGAAATTGCCGAAGAGGCGGGCATCGGTCTGCGCTCCTTTTTCCGTCATTTTGACGATATGGAAGCTTTGATGGAGACGATTGACCAGCACATGCGGGAGTTTTACGAATCGCTTTTTGTCCGTCCGTTCAAAAGCGGCACGCTGGAAGAGCGGATAGAAGATATTATTATCGACCGCTCAGAGGCCTATGAGCGTTTGAAGAAACTGATGATGACGTCACAAGCGCAATTATGGCGCTCGAAAGTTGTGCAGAAAAACTATGCGCGCAATCAAAAAGGTTTGCGCAAGCATTTGGATAAATGGTTGCCCGAATTGGCAAAACTGCCGGCGGCGCATCGCGAGGCGGTGCATGCGGCTGCGTCATTTGAAAACTGGCATCGTCTGCGCCAGCATCAGAAACTCAATATTAGTGACGCGCGCATGGCCATGATGGTCGCGATCAAAAGCTTGTTGGGCTGATATGATAAAACGAATATTGATTTCGCTGGCCGTCATATTGCCTGGCGTGATGATAGCCCTTTTATGGTTCGCTTTTTTCTCGCCGCGCCCACCCTTGACCATTGATCCGGCCACATTGGCAGGTGACGGCAGCACGCTCGATTATTGCCGCCTGCCGGCGCTGGACGGCGCGGGCAAAAATGCCCGCGACATTGCCAAAGGCAATACGCCGGGCTGTGCTTATAGTCACTTTCCCTTGCCCATATTGGCCGATTGTACGGAGCCGCTGCCGCCGGAAGCCGATGACATTCGTGGGCTGTGGCGCGGTGTAGCGGGCGATAAAATCGGTCATGTCGAGCGCATTGAGCAATGCGGCAACCGCACCGTCATCACGACATCGGGTATTATTCATGATTATGGCCCCAACGCCACGGCCGGGCTCAACACCAATGATACGGAAGGCGGCGCCTCATTCATCATTGGCAACACGCAATTTTGCCCGCGTTCCTCCGCGGCGATGATTTGGCGGGATAAAATATTGAACTTTCATGCCTTTGGTTGGGGGCCGCTGGTGGTGCGTCGCTATATGGATGGCGACCAGCTGATTTGGGAATATGCCGATGGCAGCATCACCCGCATGGAGCGCATTTGCCAATTACCGGCGGCGCATAAAGTGCCGCGTCGGCGCGGCCTGCACTTGAAACTGTTTTAAAGCACGTCTTCCAATGCGCTGAGGCAGGTGGCGACATTTTCTTCCGACGCGCCGAAACCCATCAGTCCGATGCGCCAAATTTTTCCGGCCAGTGCGCCGAGACCGGCGCCGATTTCCAGATTATGCTCAACCAAAAGGGTTTTACGAATATCGGCTTCGCCTGCCTTCAAAGCGTCGGGAATGATGACTGAATTCATTTGCGGCAGGCGGTAGGGTTCTTCGACCAAAAGTGTCAGCCCAAGCTTTTCCAAACCGGCTTTCAATGCCTGATGATGGGTTTGGTGACGCGCCCACGCATTTTCCAACCCTTCTTCGCGCACCAGAAGCAGGCTTTCATGCAGCGCATACATGGCATTAATCGGCGCGGTATGGTGATAGGAGCGAGCCCCGTCTCCTGACCAATAATCCATCACTAATGACAAATCGAGAAACCAGCTTTGTATTGGCGTATTGCGCTTGCGAATGGTCTCAATGGCTCGCGGCGAAAACGTCACCGGCGACAGGCCGGGCGGACAGGACAGGCATTTTTGCGAGCCCGAATAAGCGGCATCAATGCCCCATTCATCGATGAGCACGGGCACACCGGCCAGAGAGGTGACGCAATCCATAATGGTCAGGCAGTCATGCGCTTGTGCCAATTGAGCCAAAGCGGCGGCGTCGGAACACACGCCGGTTGAGGTTTCGGCATGGACAAAAGCGAGGATTTTAATGTCGCTATGTGCTTTGAGTGCCGCTTCCACCTTATCGGGTGAGACCGGCGTACCCCATTCATCTTCGACCAGCACCGCTTCGCCACCGCAGCGAATGACGTTTTCTTTCATCCGCCCGCCAAACACGCCATTAATGCACACCAGCACTTTATCACCCGGCTCGACCAAATTGGCGAAACAGGTTTCCATACCGGCCGAGCCGGGGGCGGAAACCGGAAAAGTCAACGGGTTCTCGGTCTGATAGGCATAGCGTAAGAGTTCCTTAATATCGTCCATCAGTGCGATGAATTGCGGGTCGAGATGGCCGATAATCGGGCGTGCCATGGCCTGCAAGACGCGCGGGTCAATATTGGACGGGCCCGGACCCATCAAGGTTTTGAAATCGGGATTGAAACTGTTCATTTGTCTATTGCCGTTAGTGAAGTGCCCCAGAGAGCCGCGAGTATGCGGCGCGGGCGAATATTTTGTCAAATGCTCGGTGCGCCTTGCGACGTTTTAGTCGCATGAGCCGAAAAATGAGTTCGGATATTGGGCAGTAATCTGGCTGACCTTGCCGATTGCATTGCTCGTATCCAATCTTATTTTTACCGTCGATGAGCCCATTGGGGTCGGGCTGGTCACGCTCCAAACATGCACGCTGCCTGAAGCCGCGGTCGGCACAATACTGCGCGTGCCGTCGCACCATTCAACCTGCATGGAGCCGGTCTCGGCCACTTGGCCCGAGACGGTAAGATATTTTTTGGCACCGCTGGCGGCCCCGACGGCGACCGTAAAATTGCCATAAGAAGAGCCATTATAGCCGGCATAGGGCACATTACAGCGCAGTGTTGTGTCATAAGTATCGGGCTGGCCGCTATCGCAGCCCGTATTGACACATTTATAGAGATTGCCAATGCTTGATGGCTGCGTCCATTCGGCCCCACCGATTTGCCCGAAATTCAGTTCGGCGCGATTGGACGGTTGATTGGCACTGTCATGCATATTGACGGCCAAAGCTTGCAAATTGGCGTAGGCATTTTTCATTGTGCCGGCGTTCAGCCCATTGACGATTTGCTCAATATAGTCGTAACAGCGTGTGGCTTTGGACACGCTGCCTTGTGTGATAGAAGACGGCCCGCCCAAATCATTGGTGATGGAAATGAAATCCGTATCCAGTGCTCGCGAAATCGTATCACCATTGCCGACCGAGGCATCGGCCTTGACGGCATCGACATAGGATTGGTAACCGACCACGCCGACGGCGCCCAAAATGCCGATAATGGTGACCACAACGAGCAGCTCAATAAGGCTGAAACCCTTTGACAAAATACACCCCTAACTCACGACAATTGAAAATATATTGGTCATGGGCGCGGTTCAAGAGCCGAAATGCGACATTATGGCAAATAAAACACTGTATTTTCTATTTTAGGGCGATAAAATCAGGCCCATAAATTATGGGAGATTTGCCATGGGGAAAATTGCCAAAATCCGAGGTGCCATCAAGCAATTGATTGCCGATAAGGAAGACACCAAACAGGTTTTCATTATTTTGGAAGCCTTGTCGGGCAATTCCGGCTTGCGCGCCTTTAAGCGCTTTAAAAAAACCCCGCACGCGCAAGACATTCTCGCCGCAAAAAAGCCTTTGGTGGAATATTTGAAAGACCGCGCCTGGTTGGAAAGCCTGCCGGAAGGGTCTTTGGGCCGTGCCTATGCGCGCTTCACGGAAGTCGAGCAAATCACCGCTGACGGGCTGACCGAAGCCTCGGTGGAGGGTCGCGAGGAAGAGCGCGAGATGAGCGCGGCGCAGATTAAATATCATGAACGCCAGCGCGATGCGCATGATCTCTGGCATGTCTCAACCGGCTACGGGCGCGATGGTTTGGGCGAATTGTGCTTGCTCGCCGTTACTTGGCGTCAGCTCGGCAATCCCGGTCTTTTGGTGATTATTCTGTTCGGCTATTTGGTGTCGCGCAAAGAAGCGCCGGGGCTGGGCATTGGCCATGCCATTATGGAAGGCTTTCGTTTGGGCAAAGCGGCCAAAGGCCTGCCCGGTGCGCATTGGGAGCATTTGCTGACGCAACCGTTGAAAGATGTGCGTGCCACATTGGGCATTCACCCCCCGACCCGCTATCGCAAAATTGTCGATGCAACGCCGGATTTGCAAACCGCCGGCTATGTCGCCGCCGAATAAGCGCGCCGCATGACACTGACGGTTTACGGCATCCCCAATTGCGACACGGTGAAAAAGGCGCGCGTCTGGTTGGGCGATAAGGGTCAAGATTTTGCCTTTCACGATTTTCGCAAAGACGGTTTGAGCGCAGAAACGGTGGCGCGCTGGTTGGCTCATGTGCCGATGGAAAAGCTCTTGAATAAGCGCGGCACCAGCTGGCGCAAACTCTCCGATGCCGATAAGGCCAATGAAGATGCCGCGCATCTCGTCGCGCTGATGGTCGAGACCCCGACCCTCATCAAACGGCCGGTAATGGAGGCAGGTGACCAAGTGACGGTCGGCTTTACCGATGATGTAAAAGCGCTTTGGGCTTAAATGCTGCCTTAAGCGCCTTTTTCAATCTCAAAGCATAAAACCCGCATATCACCGGGGCCGTCTTGCTCGGCGCTGGCGATGAGTTTGTGACCTTGTTCTTGGCAAAAATGCGGCACATCAATGGCCGCCATCGGGTCGCTGGCCAAAAGCGAGACATGCGTGCCGCTCTTCATGTTGCGTAAGGCTTTTTGCAGCCGCAAAACCGGCAGGGGGCAGGTGAGACCGGTCGCGTCAATTTGTTTCATTCGGTCGGTTTTTCTTGCGGTCGTGCTTTCGCATATGCGGCCATGCCGGAAAATAATTCGGTGATGTCGGGTTTTTCCTGCGCACCAAACTCATGGAATAGGGTTGCGCAATTGACGACAATGCGCTCGCGGTCGCCCCAATCATCAAATACGCCCAACGCAATATCAAAGGCCGCTTCTCGATAATTCATGCCGGCCTCATAGCGCGTCCGCGCTTCTTGTCGCATGGTGGTGAGATAATGGCGCACTTCTTCAACCCCCGCTTTGGTGGTGATGGGGCCGTGACCGGGAATAATCGTCTCGACATCCATGGCGATGATGCGGTCGCAGGCATTAATCCAATTTTGCACCGGCCCGTCCCAAATAATCGGGTGGCCGCCAATGAACAAAATATCACCCGTATAGACAGTGCGGTCAGCCGGCACATGCACCAGAGTATCGCCCGGCGTATGCGCCGGCCCGACCGGAATGAGGTGGATGTCCTTATCGCCCAATTTGATGGTGGTTTCTTCTTCAATCAGCCTATCGGGCAAGCGCTGGTCAACCGATTTGAAATCAAACGGCCCGAAACAAGAGGTGAAATAAGCCCCCATATCGCCGAGCTCCGGCGCCGCATTTAAAAACCCGACCATCATTTCAGGCGGCTCGGCAGCCATATGCTCGGCCGTCAATTTATGGGCAATAATCTCGGCATCGGGGCAGCAGCAATTGCCGTTGCAATGGTCGCCATTGTGATGCGTGTTGATGACCTTATTGACGGTGTTTGCGGCCGGTGCGGCATCGGCATAGGCGGCCAGCATGGTTTGGGTCAACGGCACGTCAAATAAAGTGTCGACCACCAATGATTGATCGTCATCGACCACCAGACCGGAATTGGACCAGCCCCAGCCCCCATCGGGTTGCAGCCACGCATAAGCGCCATTGCCGATTTGGTGCAGGCCTTTTTCATAAGCAAATTTCGGATGCGCCAAACTCATCGCGTCCCCTCCCTAACTGATAGGAAAGGCTAGCGCAAAAACCGCCTCTTTACATCGTTTTTTGCATGGCTAAGATTTTAAAGAAGTAAATGGGGGTGTAAAACATGAGTGATTTTATTCTGATTGAAGCTTTGGAAGCGCAATGCGCGGCGCAAGGCGACAAACCGGCATTGGTTTTTCAAGGCCGCGAAACCAGCTATCAAGAGCTGAGTGATACATCCAATCAGGTCGCGCAAGCTTTGTTGGCCGAGGGCGTTGAACCGCATGCGCGCATCGGCTTTATGGGGGCCAATTCGGATTTATATTTCCAATTGCTTTTCGGTGTGCAAAAAGCGCGCGGCGTTTTGGTCGGGGTCAATTCGCGCTTGGCGGGCCCTGAAGTGGCTTATGTCTTAAATGATGCGCAAGCCGAAATGGTTTTCGTCGGCAAGGATTTCGTACCGCTTATTGAAGGCATTTTGGCCGATTGCCCGAGCGTCAAACGGGTGATTGCGATGGATGGCGGGCATGATGAGTGGACGGCCTTTGATGCGTGGCGCGATGATGGCGAAGCGGTGCATCCAAAGCTCGATTATCAGGGGCAAGATGATTTCATCCAGCTTTATACATCGGGCACGACCGGCCACCCCAAAGGCGTGCAATTGACCAATCTCAATATGCAAAGCGCGCTGCAACAGGCTGAAGATTGGGCCGGCTGGAAGAATGGTGAGCATGTGCTTTTATGCATGCCGCTATTTCATATTGCCGGTGTCAATGTCGGTCTTATCGGCCTGCATGAGGGCTGCAAAGTGACGGTTTTGCCGGAGGTTGATCCGGCGGAAATTTTGCGTCTGATTGAAGATGAAAAAGTCAATTTGCTGTTCATGGTGCCGGCGGTGATTTTGTTTGTCATGCAACAGCCCGATATTGCCACGCGCAATGTCTCCAGCGTGCGGCAAGTGATTTACGGAGCGTCACCGATTGCCGAAGAATTATTGGTGCAGGCGGCGGCCAAGTTCAAATGCGATTTTGTTCAAGTTTACGGCCTCACCGAAACCACCGGCGGCGGCACTAATTTGAAACCGGAAGACCATGATGCGGCGCGCAATAAGCTGCGCTCTTGCGGTAAGCCCAATGCGGGTGTCGAACTGCGCATTGTCGATGAGGCAGGAAATGATGTGCCGCAAGGCGAGGTCGGCGAGATTATCATGCGCGGCGGCTCGATTATGAAAGGCTATTGGAATAAGTCCGATGCCACGACAGAAGCGGTGAAAGAGGGCTGGTTTTATTCCGGAGATGCCGGTTTTCTGGATGAGGAAGGCTATGTCTTCATCCATGACCGCGTCAAAGATATGATTGTGTCGGGCGGCGAAAATGTCTATCCGGCGGAGGTGGAAAACGCGCTTTTTGCCCATCCCGATATTGCCGATGTCGCCGTCATTGGCGTGCCCAGCGAAAAATGGGGCGAGGCGGTGAAAGCTTGCGTCGTCATGGCTGAGGGCAAAAGCCTCGGGGAAGACGAGATTATCGCTTTCGCGCGCGAACGCATTGCCGGTTATAAATTGCCGAAATCGGTTGATTTTGTTGACGCCTTGCCGCGCAATCCGTCGGGCAAAATTTTGCGCCGCGAATTGCGCGAACCTTATTGGGAAGGCCAAGAGCGCCGCGTCGGCTAGAATTAGCGCGGCACGCTCAGCTTATCGTTAAGCGCTTTTTTCTGCCGCTTCATTTCGGCATCACTATGACCGAGGCGCGTTTGTAACCAATCGGCAATGATGTCGATTTGGCTGCCGGTGAGCGCGCCGATTTGACCCTCAATCAGACGGCGCAGCACAATATCTTCCAGCGTCATGGCCATTTCATCGCTGACCGCAAAGGCAATGCGCGCGGCCAATAAATCATCTTTCAATGCGGCCAGCCCGTTTGTATCAGCCGCCATCATTGCAGGCAGGAAGCGGCCATAAAGCCGGCTCATCAAATCAATATTGGCGGTATCATGCTTTGGATAAGCGGCGCGCATTGCATCCATAAAGCGACCCAAATCATCGCGCGGCGCACATGCCAGTGCGGTGAGATGGCTGCGGCAGGCAATCGGTTTGGCATCCAGTTTTCGCATGGCCAAATCGACCACTTGCTCAGCCAAGCGGCGCGCCGTTGTCCATTTGCCGCCCAATGCCGAAATCATGCCGTTCACGCCGCCCTGCTCGGCATGGTCATAAATTTCACTGCCGCGGCTCAAGCCATAAGTGGCATCGGGCCTGTCGCCCATATCGGCGACCAATGGGCGCAAACCGACATAGGCATGGATCACATCTTTGCGCGTCAGCTTGGCACCGGGTAAGGCGCGATTGGCTTTGGTGAGGAGCGTATCAATGTCGGTTTTGCTGACGCGCACCTTATCGGGGGCATCGTCGAATTTGGTGTCGGTGGTGGCCAATAGGCTCATGCCCATATAGGGGGTGATGAATAAATGCTCATCGTCAAGCGGCATGGCCAAAGCCGCGCCGCGCGTTAAATTGCGGGTAATGATATGGATGCCCTTAGAGCGTATCAGGGTTTTGCGCGGCGGCGTTTTATCGGCTGCGCCCATAATATGGTCGGCCCAGGGGCCAGCGGCATTAATCATTATGGCGGCGCGCAGTTCAAGATTTTTGCGCGACAAGCCATCTTTGACCCGAACCCCGACACAGCGATTGTCTTCAACCAAAAAATCACGCGCTTCGGCATGATTGACGGCCACCGCACCGGCTGATATGGCGCTGCGGATAAGCGCCAAACAAAGCCGCTCGGGCGACAAGATTTGTCCGTCATGATAAAGCAGACCCGCGGTCAGCTTCGCGCTCGCATCACCCGCTTTGGCCGGCAATTGGCGCGGCAAATCGGGGATAAGCCCCAAAGTTTGCGCCACCGTCATGGTGCGATAGCCCGACATTTTCTGCATTGCATCGACGCCCCGATTGCGGTCGAAAGCAAGCCAGTCATAAAGGCTGAGACCCAGCCCCAAAGTCAGGCGCGACGGTTTTTGATGGCTATAGCTGGGTATGACAAAGGCCAACGGATGCACCAAATGCTTGGCCATGCGGCTCCAATGGCGGCGTTCGCGCAAGCCCTCGCGCACCAGCCTAATCTCGCCATTGGCCAAATAGCGCAAACCGCCATGCATCAGCTTTGTCGAACCGGCAGAAGTCGCACCGCCAAAATCATCCTTATCGATCAATGCAACACGAAGCCCACGCAAAGAAGCGTCAAAGGCGATGGTCGCGCCGGTCGCGCCGCCACCAATAATGGCGAGGTCGAAAGCGGTCGAGCCGAGAGCGTCAAAATTACGTTGCATGATAAACCCAAAACCGGCTTTGCTGAGGTCGAATTTAAGGGCAGTATAAACCAAGAAATAGGGAAAGGGGCACGAAAATGGCTTTCGCAAATGCCAATGGGCTGAAGCTGTGTTACGAGGTTTTTGAAGCGGCGGAAAAAAGCGACCCCGCGCCGCTTATCCTCATTCGCGGTTTGGGCACACAAATGGTGCAATGGCCGCAAGCCTTTATCGATTATTTTACCGCCGCCGGCCTCGATGTGATTGTTTTCGACAATCGCGATGTCGGGGAAAGCGACAAGCTCGATGCGGCCGGCGTGCCGGATTTAATGGCGCTGATGGCCGGAGTCGAAGCCGGAGCCGGCTTTCCCGTGCCTTACGGCTTGGCCGATATGGCGGAGGATGTGATCGGGCTGATGGATGCGCTGGCCATTGAAAAGGCGCATATTTGGGGCATGTCATTGGGCGGCATGGTGGCGCAGCATTTGGCGTTTTCGCATGCGACGCGCATCGGTAAAGTCATTTGCGTCATGTCAACTTCGGGTGATGCGTCTTTGCCGACACCGGCGACCGGCGAACTGACCCCGCCCGATAATGATGATGAAGGCGAGCTGATCGATTATATGACCGAAAACCTGGCCCAGCACGCCAGCCCGGCTTTTCCGACGCCGCTTGAAACGCGGCGCGCTTTGGCGACGAAAATCATTCAGCGCTGCTGGCACCCGCAAGGGGTCATCCGTCAAATGGCGGCGGCCCTGGCCGACGGGTCGCGCACACAAAGGCTGAAAGAGATTAGGCTGCCCTTTATGGTCATTCACGGCGATGCCGATACCCTGATCGATATTTCTTGCGGGCGCCATATTGCTGACACCGTTCCGGGCGCGGTTTGGCGGCCGGTCACCGGCATGGGGCATGATATCGGCCTCGGCCTTGAAGATGAGATTGGCCCCGATGTGCTGGCTTTTCTCGGTCTCACTTAAGGCGCGTGACGTAAAGCGGCCATCTTGACAAAAATCGCCGTGCTGGCTCTATTGTCGCACATAAATCGGGAGAAACATCATGTCTGTATGCATTGTTGGCTGGGGTCACACCAAATTCGGAAAATTGGAAGATCAGGGGCTGGAAGCGCTTTTGGTAGCCGCTGCCAATGATGCTTTGGCCGATGCCGATATCGGCGCAGAAGAGATTGATGCAATTTATGTCGCTACTTTCAATGCCGGCATGTCGGAACAAGATTTCATCTCCTCGCTGGCTTTGCAGGTTGATGAGGCATTTCGCTTCACCCCGTCCACGCGGGTTGAAAATGCTTGCGGCTCCGGCTCGGCGGCGGTGTTTCAAGCGGCCAATATGATTGAAAGCGGGCGCGCGCGCCGCGTGCTGGCCATTGGCGTTGAAAAAATGACGCATTTATCGAGCGGCGATGTCGGACGTTGTCTGTCGCGCGCTTCTTATATGCCGGAAGAGGGTGATGAAGGCTTGACGTTTCCCGGCATTTTCGGCGTTATTGCCGGCAAATATTTCCAGCAATATGGTGACCAGTCAGACGCGCTGGCAAAAATCGCCGCCAAAAACCATGCCAATGGCGCGGTCAATCCTTTGGCGCATATGCAAAAGGATTTCGGTTATGATTTTTGCCGCACTGAGAGCGACAAAAACCCGATCGTCGCCGGCCCCTTGAAGCGCACTGATTGCTCAATGATTTCAGATGGCGCAGCGGCGATTGTCTTGACCGATGAAGACACGGCGCAAAGCCACGACAAGGCCGTTGTCTTTCGCGCCCGCGCCCAAGCCAATGACTTTCTGCCGATGAGCAAGCGCGATGTCACGGCTTTTGACGGCCCTGCAAATGCATGGAAGAAAGGACTGGCGGAAGCCGGCCTCGGTTTGGAGGATATGTCTTTGGTTGAAACGCATGACTGTTTCACCATAGCCGAGCTTATTCAATATGAAGCCATGGGGCTGACGCAAGCGGGCAAGGGGGCTGAAGCTTTACAAGACGGCACGGTTTATAAGGACGGCAAGCTGCCGGTCAATCCGTCGGGCGGGCTGAAAGCCAAAGGCCATCCGGTCGGGGCGACGGGTGTTTCCATGCATGTTATGGCGGCGCGCCAACTCATGGATGATGCCGGTGAGATGCAGGTCAAAGACGCCAAGTTGGCCGGTGTGTTCAATATGGGTGGCGCGGCGGTGGCCAATTATCTGTCCATATTGGAGCGCGTCAAATAAGCCTATTTGGCGTTTTCTTTCAAATAAGCAATGACATCATTGCGGTCTTTTTCTTTTCTGAGACCGGCAAAAGCCATGCGTCCGCCTTTTACGACCTTACGCGGGCTTTCCAAATACGCATCGAGATTTTCTTCCGACCAAATTTTCGCCGTGGCAGCATATTTTACCATGGCTTTGGAATATTTATAATCGGCAATGGCGCCAATCTCGCGCCCGATAATGCCATTAAGCTGAGGGCCGACGCGGTTTTTCGCGCCATCGCCAATCATGTGGCACGATACGCATTTTTTATAAACTTTCGCGCCTTTTTCGGCATCACCGGCTTGGCTCGGCAGGGTGAAAACGGTGAGCATGGCTGCGGCGGCAAAACATGTAGGCAATAAGCGCATGAGACATCTCCTTGTCAGTGGGACTGATATAGGTGTTTTGGCGCACCCTGCCAAGCGGCGGGCAAGTGGCAAGCCGTCGCATGGATGCGGTTAGGGGACAAGCCAGTTTTGTGTGCCGTTTTCAAAATCAAACATCGCACGGCGATGGCCGCGTGCTGCCAAATAGAGCCATTCCATGCGCAAAACATGCGCGGCCACGGGCACAAAATGCATTTCGCCATCTTGGCTGGCCGCCGCGTCAAATTGCACTTGTGCCGGGTTTTCAATGACGCTGCCCGGGCTTTGCGTCACTTGATAACATTCGCGGCTCATCGGTCGCGTCGCTTCCCATGCTGCATCAAACGCATCGCCCGACAGCATTTCCAGCCGCACCGCCAAACGCAATTGTATTTTCGCACCGGCATCATAAAAATGCATGGCGGCGAGCGGGTTCTTCTGCAATTCGGCTATTTTGCCGGAGCGTCGATCGGTATGAAAACGTAAAGTCTTGGCGTCGGTTTCGCAGCCGCGCAGCACCACAGTGCGCATGGTCGGGCTGCCATTGGCTGCAATAGTGGCAATGCTGGGCGTATGAAAAGCGCTTTTGCGGTCTTTTACGCCGCGCGCCAGCATTGACCAGCCATAGGCGCAACTGGCCTCCAAATCATCATAACAGGCCAAAAGCGGGGCGCCGGTTTTCGCTTTATCGCTCGGCTTGCGGTCAAATTCAGTATTGCTCATGAATGTGATATAGCGCGCGCGGCGCGGCTGACCAAATATCCGTCGCGCTTTGTGCTCTTAGCTCTGGTCTTTTGCCCGACAAAGGCGCAGAATCAGAAAATCGAATCACTTAAGGGAGTGTTCCATGCGCATAATTCATCTTGCTTTTTTGCTCGCCGTGATGCCGTTTGCGGCGGCGCAGGCGCAAAATTATGTTGGCATTAGCGGCGGGCTGATGAGCTATTCGGCCGGAAATGTGGAAATGGATAGCCAAGGCTTTACGGTGGTCGCCGGCGGCCAATTTGACCCGCTTATCGCGATAGAATTTTCCTACACATCGCATGCCAGTGTTGAGGTCAGCGGGCCTCAAAATGGAGATTATAAAGCTTCCGTCATGGCGCTGTCAGGCATATTGCGCTCGCCCGGCGAGGGCTTCGAGCCGTTTTTACGCCTCGGTTTGGCGCGCGGCGATTCCGATATTAGCGGCTCAAATATGGACGGTAAGGAAGACGGCATTATTTTCGGCCTCGGCGCCGATTTCAGCCTTAATTACAATTCGTCTTTGCGACTTGAATATGTCGAAACCGATTTGGATGGGGCAGAGAGCAACCGTCTGAGTTTCGGCACAATCTATCGTTTCTAGGCGACAGGTTTATGATCCCGGGAGGATTTGAACCTCCGACCCCCGGATTAGGAATCCGGTGCTCTATCCGGCTGAGCTACGGGACCATGAGCTGAAAATAGCGGCGTCAATTCCATTCGTCCAGCATCCCCTTGACCTCGTCGCAGGAAACGGGTCACCTAGGCATATGAAACGGCGCTTCCGACATATTTTAAGGACGACCTATGCACTGGCGCTTATGCTGCCATTGGCAGCTTGCGGTGGAATGACGCTGATGAGCGAAGCCGATGAAGCGAAAATCGGCGCGCAGCAACACCCGAATATTATCCGCGAATATGGCGGCGTTTATGAAAATGTCAAATTGACCGCCTATGTCGAAGCGGTGATGGCACGCATTGGTCAATCCTCCGACCGCCCTGATATTGCCTATCGTATTACCATTCTCGATACACCCATGGTCAATGCCTTTGCCTTGCCCGGCGGTTATACTTATGTCACGCGTGGGCTGTTGGCTTTGGCCGATAATGAAGCCGAATTGGCCGGTGTCATCGGTCATGAAATTGCTCATGTCACGGCACGCCATGGTGCGCGTCGCCATACGGCCGCCGTCGGCACGGCGGTGGTGGCCGGTGTTTTGGGGGCGGTGTTGAATGCGCGCACCGGTATCGACACGCGCATGACGGGCGACCTCATCAATGTCGGCGGCTCGGCCATATTGGCCGGCTATAGTCGCGACAATGAATATGAGGCCGATAATTTGGGTATAAAAGCCATGTCGCGCGCCGGATATGAACCACAGGCGCAAGCGGAATTATTGCAGTCCCTGGCCGCGTTTTCGACCTATCAAAGCGGCGGTAAAGAAACCAAAGCAAGCTGGTTCTCGACGCATCCGAATAATCAAGCGCGTATTGCCAAAGCGCGCGAAAAGGCCGATGCAGCGGCGCGGAACATGACCGAGCCCGGTCAAATCGGCACCGATCGACATTTGCAAATGATTGACGGCATGGTGTTTGGCGATAGCGCGCGCCAAGGCATTGTGCGCGGCCAAAGATTTGAGCACAGCGCACTGGCTTTACGCTTTGATGTGCCGCGCGGCTTTGCTTTGAAAAATGGTATGCGCCGCGTCACCGCAACGCATGCAAATAAGGTGCAAATTATTTTCGATATTGATGCGCGCATTGCCAATGAAACGCCGGAAGCCTATTTGCGCTCGACATGGGCGGCCGGGCAAAAACTGAGTGGTTTTCAAAATTTGAGCATTGACGGCAAGGCCGCAGCGCTGGGCATAATGAAGACGCAAAACGGCAGCGCCGTTTTATTGGCCATTGATGGCGGCCCCAAACAAATTATGCGTTTCGGTGTGCTGGCCCCGCGCGGGCAAGACAGCGCGGCCGAGGCGGCCATGGCCAGCCTGCGTCGCAAAATTGACTTTTTGACGCCGCAACAAGCGGCTGCCATTCGCCCCTATCGCTTGCGCATTGTGAAGGTGAAAGAGGGTGAGAGCGTAGCGTCTCTGGCGCGCAAAATGCGTTTTGATCCTGCCGACGGCAATATGGACAAGCTTGGTCTGTTCAGGGTTTTAAACGGACTTGGCGAAAATGACCGCTTGGCGGCCGGCTCGCGCGTCAAAGTGATTGCCGATTAAGGCTATAACAATCCGGCTTGGCGCGGGTCACCATCGGTTTTGGTCAATAAAACACCGCGCAATTTGCCCAATGCTTCATGTTCAATTTGCCGCACGCGCTCTTTGGAAATGCCCAATTTCTTGCCCAAAGTTTCCAGCGTCACGGTTTCTTCGGCTAAGCGACGGGCGCGAATTATCGTCATTTCACGCTCGCTCAATTCGGTCATGGCTTCGGCAATCCAGCGCAGCTTTTGGCGGCTGTCGAGGCGATTGGCGACGGTGGCATCGGGCAGGGCGCGCTCGCAGACCAGGAAATCTTGCCATTCGGTGACGCCGCCTTCGCCGGAGCGATCGGAAATGGTTGCGTTGAGCGAGCGGTCATTGGCCTCCATGCGCCCTTCCATATTTTCGACATCTTCCATGCGCACGCCCAATTCGCGCGCTACATAGGTGCGGCTTTCTGTTGTCATATTGGCACCGATATCATTAATCCGGGCGCGCAAACGCCGCATATTGAAAAACAGTGATTTTTGCGCCGAGGTGGTTCCAGTGCGGACAATCGACCAATTGCGCAGCACATAATCTTGGATTTGCGAACGAATCCACCAGCCGGCATAGGTTGAAAAGCGCACTTCACGGTCCGGGTCAAAGCGGTCGGCCGCTTGCATCAAGCCAATATTGCCTTCTTGCACCAAATCACCCATGGGCAGGCCGTAATTTCTGAACTTGGCGGCAATGGCAACAACCAAGCGCAC
>CATDDF010000039.1 GCA_949498175.1 Alphaproteobacteria bacterium
ACCGTCGCGCACAATCATGGAAAAGCGCACGGAACGGGTGCCCATGCCGAAACCGGAACTGTCGACCGAGAGACCCATTTTTTGCGTCAACTCGGCATTGCCGTCGCCGACCATCATAACCTTGCCATTGGCCCCTTGCTGCTGGCCCCATGCGCCCATCACAAAAGCATCATTGACTGCCATGCAAACAATCGTGTCGACACCGGCGGCGCGTAATTCTTCTGACTTCTCAATGAAACCCGGTAAATGCTGGTTCGAACAGGTCGGCGTAAACGCGCCGGGCACGGCAAACAATGCAACGGTTTTACCGCCGAATAATTCTTCCGTGCTGATCGGTGCCGGTCCGGCATCGGTTAAATGCATTAAAGTTGCATCAGGTAGCTTGTCTCCCGGTTGAATAGTCATAATGAGTCCCCTTTTGGTTCGCTTTCGCGTTTATTGTGGAAGCAAGCGATGGTCACGCACCTGAATTTCTTGTTCGATAGCCCGCACGCCTGCCCTGACGATAAGGGTTAATTTACGCCCTATCAGCGGATGGTCAAGCTTAGACCATGCCGGAATTTCCAATAAAAACGCATCTTCATCGCGCCCGACAATACGCGGCAGGCCGATAATGTCATGCGGGCCCGGAATGGTGATGACCGAGACATCTTCCAGCGCCGTGCCGCTCACTACAAGTTGAATCGACACACCATCAAAGCTGGCCGAACGAATGACCAAATCTTTTGACGGTTCTTGCGGCTGTGCTTTCAAAAGCGCGGCAATCGCGTCCTTATGCGGCGATGATTTCAGCCCGTCGCGATTAAAGACAAGCCTTTGCGCGACATTCATCGGTATGCATACCTCGCGGCATACGCCAATAATGCCCTGCATATCCAGCTCTCCGCTGGGCTGCATAAGCAATGGGAAAACAATTCCAGTCTTGTCTTTATAGCCATTAAAGCCCCCCACCCCATCGTCAAAAAAATAAGGCGCAGGAAAAAGTGGGGCACGGACATCGATATTGCGGCTGCCTTGAAAATCAAATTCCGGACTCAATCCGCTGGCCCCGGGATATCGCCAATAGGTATGCCAACCGGGCTTTAGGTCGATTTGCAAAGCGGCATAGGGCGTGCCGTCCACTTCAGCAGCTATCAAACGGTAGCGCGCAGGTTCTTCTTCGACCCAGGGCCCGTCAACCAAAGCATGCGCCGGTGCGATGAGCCAGCCAAAAACGAGAACGGTGAAAAAACCGATATGCCGCAAAATAATCATGCTCCTTTATAGCCGCTTCGCCTGTGCAAGACGAGTTTCATTCGTACGAAAGGGAATTGTTTCGCCGCACGGTGATGCCTAAACTCCTCTGATGAAGAAAAAAGACACGGATATCAATCTGGCCGGCCAATTTTTGATTGCCATGCCCGGCATGGGCGACCCGCGCTTTGAACGCAGCGTGATATATATGCTGGCGCATGATAATGAAGGCGCAATGGGCTTCATCATAAACCGCCCGACCGACGGCCTGACTTTGGGTGAAATTGCCAGCAATTTGCCGGAAACCGTGTCCGAGACGGGCTTACGCAATTTGCCGGTTTTTGTCGGCGGGCCGGTGCAGCCGGAGAGCGGCTTTGTGTTGTATTCGACCGATGACCCGTCGCCTGATGGGGAAGCGGTTGGCGTGACACAAAGTCTCGATATTTTGATGCAAGCGGCGCAAGGCAAAGGCCCACAATTCATGCGCCTTGTGCTGGGCTATGCCGGATGGGGACCGGGGCAGCTTGAAAATGAGATTCAGGAAAATGCTTGGCTGATTGTTGAGGCCGATGTCGCCGATGTTTTTGATAGCAATGTCGATGCACTTTACAAAAAATTGATAAGCAAGCTTGGGATAGATTTTGCCATGTTATCAAATAGCGGCGGCGAGGCCTGATTATCGCCGCCGGTCCGGCACAAATACCGCCCCCAATAATGCTGTTGCGCAGGTCATGGCCAAAGCGATATGGCTCAATTCAACCGATAACAGGCCGGCAAAATCGGGCGCATAAACCTGCCATAGCCAGAACACTGCGAAAGTCAGCAAAATAACATCACTGAATATAATCACCCGCGTCCAATAATTGCGATTGATGATTTGTTTGACCACCAAATTGAGATGCGCCAGCACACTCATCAAAGCACCGACGGCCAGCGCGATACGAATAGCGTCGAGGCGATTGACCAACAAAAACGCAAATCCCTCGCCCTCGGGCAAGATATCGCGCATCCACAAACTGCCCAATAAAACCAAAACTCCTCCGGCCATGACCAGCGCATAGACGGCACGGCGCGAGCGGCGAATGGCCGCCACACCGATGGCGAGCAAAAACAGAAGAGACAAAAGAAGTAAAACCGTGCTGTGAAAAGTTTGCCGACTGTTTTCATAAGCGGCGAGCGCTTCGGGCGACCATAAATATAATTGCGGCGCGACATCGGCCGGTGTCAAAGGCGGCAGAAAAAAACTCTGCACCTCCCCGATCGGCACGGTGAAACGCAATTTTTCAGTGGCCCCGGGGCGACCTGAGAATTCGCGGTCATCGGATGAAAAAAGTCGCAATAGGGGCGGTGCGGCGGATTGCAGACCGAGTGCAATGGCCAAATCATTTTGCGGCAAATGATGCAAAATCAGCGACAGCTCTTCCGTTCCCCCATTTTGCACGGCAAATACATGACCACCGCCATCAACCGGCCGCATATAGGAGGTCAGTTCCAACAAACGAAAATTTTCATTCAGGCGCAACGGGTCAGACGCCGAGACCTGCTCCGTCGCAGACAGCATCACCAAGAGGGTGACGCAGGCTACAAGTCGCCTAAACAAGACGCGCCTTTTCACGAATGGCGTTCTCAACCGCCACCAAATCATTGGCCACCGGCGTCAGACGCTCTTCTTCTTCCAGCATGTCCAGCACACGCCGGGGCGTGTCGGGTTCGGCATCATAAGCAGCTGCGACCGCCTTAGGGAATTTCGCCGGATGCGCCGTCGCCAAAGTCACTATCGGCACGCCATCGGGCAGCACGGCTTTTTCCGCCGCGCCCATGCCGACCGCGCTATGCGGGTCGATCTGAAAACCATGCGCCTCGCGAAAGCGGCGCATAATATCCAGCGTTGCGGCCTCATCAACGCGCTCGGCACCAAACAGTGCGCGCATTAGCTGCATTTCCTTATCATTCATCTCAAAGCGCCCCGCTTGTGTCAAAGCGCCCATTAAGGCGCGCACCCGCGCCGCATCGCGCCCCGTCACTTCGAACAACAGTCGCTCAAAATTGCTTGATACTTGAATATCCATGCTTGGGCTTTGCGTGGCGATAACCTTATCGGTCTCGTAAACACCGCTAACCAACGTGCGCGCCAAAATATCGTTTACATTTGTGGCAATCATCAATTGTGCTACCGGCAAGCCCATTTGCGCGGCAACATAACCGGCGAAAATATCGCCGAAATTGCCGGTCGGCACCGAAAAGGCAACAGCTTGTCGGGGTGCCCCCAATTTGGCGGCAGCGACAAAATAATAGGTGATTTGCGCCATCACCCGCGCCCAATTAATCGAATTGACCCCGGCCAGCGACATGTCCGCTCGGAACGGCGCATCGTTAAACATGCCCTTCACCAATGCCTGACAATCATCAAATGTGCCATCGACAGACAGCGTATGCACATTGGCATCTTGTGGCGTGGTCATTTGCTTTCTTTGCACATCCGACACACGGCCATCGGGAAACAAAATAAACACATCAACCGCTTCACGGCCGCGAAACGCCTCAATGGCTGCGCCGCCCGTATCGCCCGAAGTCGCACCGATAATGGTGGCGCGTTCGCCGCGCCGCACCAACGCATCATCCATCAAACGTGCCAATAATTGCATGGCAACATCTTTAAAGGCCAAAGTCGGCCCGTGGTAAAGCTCAAGAAAATAATGCCCATCGCCCAAATCGGTCAGAGGCGTTACCGCTTCATGCTCAAAACAGGCATAGGCCTCATTGACCATTTCAGCCAGCCGGTCGCGCGGCACATCATCGCTCATAAACGGGTGCAGCACGGAAACCGCAATCTCTTGAAAACTTTTATCGGCAAAACCGGCAATCATCGCTTCCGACAGGCGCGGCCAGCTTTCGGGCACATAAAGACCGCCATCGCCGGCCAATCCGGCCAACAAAGCATCTTCAAAACCCAAAATCGGCGCCTCACCTCTGGTCGAGATATATTTCACGGAGCCTACCCTTTCGCTTGCGATTTCCAGTGACGGATGTGCCACAAGCCTGAAACAATCACAAGCACAATGGCCAAGCCGAACCACGTCACCGCATATTGCAAATGATTATTGGGCATGGAAAAACGCGTTTGCCCGCCGCGCGGCCAGCTATCATTGGCCAAGGCCGCCTCGCCCAGAAGCGGCGGCAAAGCGAGCTGCCAATGCGCGCCAATGGCTTCAGGGTCGCGCACATAAAACAAATTACGCGCCGCATCATCTTCATTGTCAAACGCGCCGCGCCCATCGGGCCAGCGCAGAATAACAGCCAGTGCGACATCTCCCTGCGGCGGCGGCGGGGCGGGAATATCGATCAACCGCGCCGGTATAAAGCCGCGATCAACCAAAACGGCACTGCCATCGCGCAAGAAAAACGGCACCAGCATGTGATAGCCGGCACTGTCCCAGCGATCGAGACCGCTCGGTTTGTTTTCAATTTGAGTAAACCAGAACACCGCCTTATCGCCGAAGCGGCCTTTCAGAACGGCCGGATGAAAATCATGGGCCGCTTGCTGTAAGGCAGCGATATCGGCGGCAGAGGCGAGGGTTAACGGCGACGCTGTGCGCCGCTCGGCCATGCGCGCCAATAAATCCTCTTTCCAAGCGAGGCGTTCAACCTGCCACCCGCCAAGCGCCAGCAGCACTGCCAGCATGGCGACGGTCAGCAAGGCCGGAAAAAAAGAACGCAGGGAATGTCCGAAACCCATTCCCCGCGCTCCTGATAATCAAACCTAAAAAGGGTTAGTGAGCGCCCGGCGTGCCGGCACCCAAAATATAAATCACGACGAACAGGAACAGCCAGACGACATCGACAAAATGCCAATACCAAGCAGCCGCCTCAAAGCCGAAATGCTGTTGCGACGTGAAATGGCCGTTTAGCGCGCGCAGCAAGCACACGGCGAGGAAAATCGTGCCGACAATGACATGGAAACCGTGAAAGCCGGTCGCCATGAAGAACGTCGCGCCGTAAATATGGCCGGAGAAACCAAAGGCGGCGTGCTGATATTCATAGACCTGAAACACGGTGAACAAAGCACCCAGCGCAACGGTAAGGATAAGCCCCCATTTCAGGCCTTCGCGATCATCATGCTGCAGCGCATGATGCGCCCATGTGACGGTGGTGCCCGAAGTGAGCAAAATCAGCGTATTGATGAGCGGCAAGTGCCACGGGTCAAAGGTTTCAATACCCTGCGGCGGCCACACACCGCCGGTCAATTCCGTGCGCGAAGCTTGAATGGCCTCGCCGGGATAGAGGCTGGCGTCGAAATAAGCCCAGAACCAGGCGACAAAAAACATGACTTCCGAGGCGATGAACAAAATCATGCCATAACGATGGTGCAGCTGAACGACGGGCGTATGGTCGCCTTTATGGGCTTCTACAACCACATCGCGCCACCAAGCCAGCATGGTGTAAAGCACACCGACAAAACCGACAAGCATGATCCAGGGCGTGCTGTCATGCAGCATTTGCACTGCGCCAATTGCCAAAATAAGCACGCTGATGGAGCCGACAACCGGCCACGGGCTCGGGTCAACCAAATGATAATCATGATGCTTTGCGTGACTGTCAGCCATAATATTCTATCCCCTCGGACTAGCAGTTTCTTGCTGCTTGGTATTTTGTGCCGTTTCCGGCGCTTCAAAGAATGTATAAGACAAAGTGATGGTTTTGACATCATCCATTTCAGGGTCGGTCAAAATTTCCGGATCAACAAAAAAGCTGACCGGCATATCGACGCTTTGTCCCGGTTCCAAAACCTGCTCGGTGAAGCAGAAACAATCGATTTTCGAAAAATAATAACCGGCCTTATCGGGCGACACATTATAGGTCGCCGTGCCTGTAATGGTACGGTCGGTCAGGTTTTTCGCCGAGTAAAAAGCCAAGCCTGATTCGCCAATGGGCAATTGGACAGCATTTTCCGGCGCTTCAAAAGCCCATGGCAATTTGCGGTTCAAACTGGCATCAAAGCGCACGGTAATCATGCGCTCGGCCACGGCGCAGGGTGCAGCTTCGGCCACTTGCGTGGTGCCGCCATAGCCGGTGACGCGGCAAAACAAATCATAAAGCGGCACGGCGGCATAGGCCGCGCCAACCATCGTCACCGCCATCAGCGCCGCGCCCACGGCCACGCGCTGATTGGCGCGATTGTCGGCATTAGCAGTTTTTATGGTCGGTTTTTCTTGCATGACTTTCCTATAGCGGCCGATTGGCGATATTGGCGCCCAGCTTAATCAAGGTGACCCAGAAAAACAGCGCGATAAAGGCGAGAAGCGCAATGGCCATAATGGCCGCGCGCTTGCGCCGCTCACGCAGCAATTCTTCCGTCCACACGGTTTCTTCTTCTTGTTTGGTTTCGTCGCTCATAATCCCATCACCCTATCTGTCGGCAATAGCACGAACAGCAAAAACAAATAGAAAATCGAATAGGCGAAAGTCATGCCCGCCACACGGTTGCGGTTTTTGTCCGATGCCAGCGCCAAGCTGACGCACAGCGCGACAAATACACAGCCCAATAATGCTGCACCGCTGGCATAAAACAGGCCGCTAAAGCCCAGCGCATAGGGCAAAAGGGTGACGCCAAATAGCACAAAAGCATAAAGCACAATTTGCGATAGGGTTGATTTGACCCCTGCCGTGACCGGCAGCATGGGCACATTGGCGGCTTGGTAATCATCATTCTTAATCAGTGCCAAAGCCCAGAAATGCGGCGGTGTCCAAAAGAAAATAATCGCGAAATAAATCAGCGACTCAATCGAAACCGAATTGGCCGCCGCAGCCCAGCCAATGACCGGCGGCAAAGCCCCTGCTGCGCCGCCAATGACGATGTTTTGCGCCGTGCGGCGTTTCAAAAACATGGTGTAAATCACTGCATAGAAGAAAATCGTGAAGGCAAGCAAAGCGGCGCTAAGATAATTAATCATCACCGCCATGGCAAGCACGGACAGACCCGACACCCAAAGCCCAAAAGTCAGTGCGGCGTCAGGCGCTACGCGTCCCGACGGCACGGGCCGGTCTTGCGTTCGGCTCATCACCGCGTCAATATCGGCGTCATACCACATATTCAATGCGGCCGAGGCACCGGCTCCGACAGCAATCAGCGCAATCGCGGCAACCGCCATCACCGGATGTATGGCTCCCGGTGCCATCACCAAGCCGATAAGGGCGGTAAAGACGACCAGCGACATGACGCGCGGCTTCATCAGGGCGATATAATCGGCAGCGGAGCCGACATCCTCAGATGCCGGCTCCTGCAATTTCAGCAATGTCTCTTTATGGGTTTGAGACATTTTCTTTGCCTATTTCACTTTCGGCAGTTCAGAGAACTGGTGGAAAGGCGGCGGTGAGGACAATGTCCATTCCAAAGTGGTGGCACCCTCGCCCCACTGATTGGCACCGGCCGGTTGTTTACGCGCCAGCGCATGGAATACGCCAAACAGGAAAATGAGCACACCGAAAGCGGAGATATAAGAGCCAATGGATGACCAATAATTCCAGCCCGCATAAGCGTCAGGATAGTCAACATAACGGCGCGGCATACCGGCCATGCCCAGGAAATGCTGCGGGAAGAAGATGAGGTTCACACCAATAAAGGTGACCCAGAAATGAAGCTTGCCGATAAATTCGGAATAAGTGTAGCCGAACATTTTGCCGAACCAATAATACCAACCGGCGAAAATGGCGAACACGGCACCAAGTGACAGCACATAGTGGAAGTGAGCAACCACGAAATATGTATCGTGATAAGCGCGATCAACACCGGCATTGGCCAGCATGACACCGGTCACGCCGCCAAGCGTAAACAAAAAGATGAAACCAAGCGCCCATAACATCGGCGTTTTGAACTCAATCGAGCCGCCCCACATGGTGGCGATCCATGAGAAGATTTTCACCCCGGTCGGCACAGCAATCACCATGGTTGCGGCTACGAAATAGGCTTGCGTATCAACGCTCAGCCCCGCCGTATACATGTGGTGCGCCCACACGACAAAGCCGACGCCGCCAATCGCGACCATGGCATAAGCCATGCCGAGATAACCGAAGACCGGCTTTTTCGAGAAGGTTGAAACGATTTGGCTGACCATGCCGAAGCCCGGCAGAATGAGAATGTAAACTTCCGGATGGGCGAAGAACCAGAACAAATGCTGATACATAATCGGGTCACCGCCACCGGCAGGATCGAAGAATGTCGTGCCGAAATTACGGTCGGTCAGCAGCATGGTGATGGCCCCGGCAAAGACCGGCAGCGACAATAGCAGCAGGAATACGGTGACCAAAATCGACCAGACGAAAAGCGGCATTTTATGAAGGGTCATGCCCGGCGCGCGCATATTAAAAATCGTCGTGATGAAGTTAATCGCACCCAAAATCGAGGAAATACCCGCCACATGGAGCGACAAAATGGCGTAATCCATCGCCGGGCCGGGCTGGCCGCTGGTCGAAAGCGGCGGATAAATCGTCCAGCCGCCGCCAACGCCGTCATTACCCGGAGGGCCTTCGGCGAAAATCGACATGACCAGCAAAATAAACGAGGCCGGCAACAGCCAGAAAGAAATATTGTTCATGCGCGGAAACGCCATATCGGGGGCGCCAATCATTAGCGGCACAAACCAATTACCGAAGCCGCCAATCATAGCCGGCATCACCATGAAGAAAATCATGATGAGGCCGTGGCCGGTCACCAGCACATTATAAAGATGGTAATTGCCGTCCAAAATGCCGTCACCCGGCGCCTGCAATTCCATGCGCATCACCACGGACATCAGGCCACCAATGACGCCCGCGAAAATCGCGAAAATCAGATACATGGTGCCAATGTCTTTGTGATTGGTCGAATAAAGATAGCGGCGCCATCCGGTCGGATGGTCTTCGTGGTCGTGAGCGGCTGCTTGTTCGGTTGCCATCAGACAGTCTCCCTCTTACTGACGCGCTGCGTCTTGTATTTCGGCCGCGGCCACCATGGCATCGGCTTTGTCAATTTGTGCATATTCATTTTTTGCC
>CATDDF010000040.1 GCA_949498175.1 Alphaproteobacteria bacterium
GAGCGGGCGCATAATATGGCGCGGCTCGGCACGCTGAAGCGCAACCATATCCCCTTCGCGCTGCACTCGGATTACACAATGGCCCCCGCCCTGCCGCTCAATTCCGCTTGGGTGGCGGCAACACGTGAAAATGAGGCGGGTGATATTGTGGGGCCGCATGAAATCGTGCCGCTCGAAGATGCGTTCCGCGCCATTACCATTGATGCCGCTTATGTGCTGGGGCTGGAGCATGAAATCGGGACGCTACGCGCCGGTAAGCGGGCAGACTTCACCGTGCTGGAGCAAGATCCGTTTGAGGTCGGGGCGCAAGGGCTGAAAGATATTGAGATTTGGGGCACGGTATTTTGCGGCGCGCCGCATAAAATCGATAAATGACGCTGCCGCTCACCATTCTTGGCGGTTATTTGGGGGCCGGTAAAACCACTCTCATCAATAAGCTGCTATCCGGCCATCACGGCAAACGCCTGACCGTTTTGGTCAATGATTTCGGCGCAGTCAATATTGATGCCGACCTTATCACCGAACACAAGGGCGACACCATCTCGCTGGCCAATGGCTGCGCGTGCTGCCAGCTACAAGATGATGCGCTGAAACAATTGCAGGAATTGGCGGCGCTCGACACCCCGCCAGACCATATTTTGGTTGAAGCGAGCGGCGCGGGGGAACCGGCGCGCCTTGCCTATTTGGGCTTTGGGGTTAGCGGCTTGCAGCTATCGGGCATTTACGTGGCCATTGATGCCGAAACCATTGCCACCAAGCAGCATGACAAATTCACCGGCAAGCTGATAAAGCGGCAAATCGCACAAGCCGATTTCTGTCTGCTGACCAAAGCCGACTTGACCGATGATGAAGGCGCGGCGGCGCACGACTTGATTGCTCGCCTCACGGATGCGCCGATTGCCGAACCCGATGAAAAAGTGCTGGCCGATATGTTATCGGGTGTGCCTTCTGCTCTGCCACAAGCCGCCGCCGATGCGCCGCTTTTTGCGGATGAATTGTTCGACAGCTTCACCCTCACGGCTGATGCGCCATTGCAGATTGAAAAACTGACCGCCCTATTGGACACGCTGCCATTGGTGCGCGCCAAAGGGCATACCGGCAGGCACAGGCTGCAATTGGTCGGCCAGCGCTACACGCTGATTGAGGCCGACACACGCCGCGCCGAACTGGTCTTCATCGCTGAAAAGGGCAAAGTGGATTGGGGGGAGGTTGAGGTGGCCTTTACGGCGCAACCTTAAATACAAACACCCCGTCATCGCCGCAATTGTCAATTTTGCGCTCAAATACAATCGTCTTTTTGGCGTTTAAGAGGCGGGTTGCGAGGTCGCTGCCATCGGCTTGCACGATGCTTTCAAAACTCAGCACCTCACCATAGTGGGTGGTCAGAAAACCCTTATTGAAAATATGCCAGTCATGCAGCGAGCCCTCAATCGGGTCGGTTTCGCGCAGCAATTCGCCATCGACGGTAATTTTAATCTCGCGCAGCGGCCCGCAAATATAGCTGTCGCCATAATTGAGAATAATATTGCGATAGGCAATCTCAGGCCCCGGCTCCAATTGCGGCAAAACCTGCTTCGGCTCAATGAGAATATAAACATTGTCGCCGGTCTCGGCCGCACCGGATATTTTCTCGCCGTCAATGCGCTGTGCTGTGCCGTCTTCATGCGGCACGGCCTGCCAGGCAAAGGCGGGGGTGATGAGCAAAAGTAAGGCAAGGAAAAGGCGCATTCTTAAGCTCAGCATATTTCGGGCCAGCGTCCAACAGATCTGGCCCTTCACCGAAATCGAGATAGAGACTTTGGCCGACCGAAGGTCGGACAAAGTGGGCCCGGCAGGACTTGAACCTGCGACCAATCCGTTATGAGCGGACCGCTCTAACCAGCTGAGCTACAGGCCCCACTTTGCCAATTACGCCTCTTTTTCCGGCAGGAAGATTGCCGGCTCATGCGCTTTGGCCGCTTCTTCGTCCATTTGCGCATAAGCGATGATGATAACCATATCTTCTTTCTGGGCAAGGCGCGCCGCCGCACCGTTAATGCCGATGGTTTTCGACCCACGCTCGGCGGGAATGGCATAGGTGGTAAAGCGCGCGCCGGTATTGATATTTAAAACGTCGACTTGCTCATTGGGCAAAATGCCGACGCGGTCGAGCCAATCTTCATCAACCGAAATAGAGCCCTGATAATGCATATCGCATTGGGTCACCATGGCGCGGTGAATTTTCGCCTTCATCATTGTCAAATACATGGGTCTAATGCTCACCCTGAACTGCAGAAATTTCGCGTTCTATGCCCTTATTGAGCCCTCATTGTCAATTTAATTATCGAGGAAACTTCTGAGTTTCCGCGAGCGGCTCGGGTGCTTCAATTTGCGCAAAGCTTTTGCTTCAATTTGACGGATGCGTTCACGCGTCACAGAGAATTGCTGGCCGACTTCTTCCAGCGTGTGATCGGTGTTCATACCAATGCCGAAACGCATGCGCAAAACACGTTCTTCGCGCGGCGTCAATGAGGCCAAAACGCGGGTTGTGGTATCGCGCAAGTTTGACTGAATGGCCGCATCAATCGGCAAAATGGCATTTTTATCTTCGATAAAGTCGCCGAGCTGGCTGTCTTCCTCATCACCAATCGGGGTTTCCAGAGAAATCGGCTCTTTGGCGATTTTCAAAACCTTGCGCACTTTATCAAGAGGCATGGACAGTTTTTCAGACAATTCTTCCGGAGTCGGCTCGCGCCCGAACTCGTGCAACATTTGCCGCGAGGTGCGCACCAGCTTGTTAATCGTCTCAATCATATGCACCGGAATACGAATGGTGCGAGCTTGGTCAGCAATCGAGCGCGTAATCGCTTGACGAATCCACCATGTCGCATAGGTCGAGAATTTATAGCCACGGCGATATTCAAATTTATCAA
>CATDDF010000041.1 GCA_949498175.1 Alphaproteobacteria bacterium
GATATTGTCAATTTGTGGAATGAAAATGTCTGGCTCGCCTCGCGCGGCGGCGGCATTGGGTCTTATTGGGGCAATTTGCGCTCCATTGGCGAAAAAGTCGGCGAGAACGGCAAGACCTCCGGCATTGTGCCCTTTATTCGGGTGATGGACAGCCTGACTTTGGCGATTTCACAAGGCTCTTTGCGGCGTGGCTCGGCAGCGGTTTATCTGCCTGTTGATCATCCTGAAGTCGAAGAATTTGTCGAAATTCGTCGCCCGACCGGCGGCGACCCGAACCGCAAGGCGCTTAACCTGCACCACGGTATTCTGATTTCCGATGCCTTTATGCGGGCCGTTGAAAATGATGAAGAATGGGCCTTGCGCTCGCCGAAAGACGGTTCGGTGCAAGCCACTGTGCAAGCGCGCGATTTGTGGATCCGCATGCTGACGGCGCGGATTGAGACCGGCGAACCCTATATGGTATTCAAAGACACGGTCAATAACTTGCGCCCTGAGCATCAAAAATTGCTCAATCTGGAAATCAAGACATCCAATCTGTGTTCGGAAATTACTTTGCCGACCGGCGAAGACCATTTGGGACAAGACCGCACCGCCGTGTGCTGCCTGTCGTCGCTCAATGCAGAAAAATTTGATGAATGGAGCAAGCACGAGACCTTTATTCCCGACGTGATGCGGTTTTTGGATAATGTGCTTGAGGATTTCATCCAACGCGCACCCGACGAGATGGCGAAAGCGAAATATTCGGCGCAGCGCGAGCGCTCGGTTGGCTTGGGAGTGATGGGTTTCCACAGCTTTCTGCAAGCCAATATGATCCCGTGGGAAAGCGTCATGGCGAAGGTCTGGAACAAGCGGATTTTCACCCATATTAAAGAGCAGGTGGATATTGCCTCGCAAGATTTGGCCAATGAACGCGGTCCTTGCCTCGATGCAGCCGAATGCGGCATGAATGAGCGTTTCTCAAACAAGACGGCGATTGCGCCGACCGCGTCGATTTCAATCATTTGCGGCGGCACCAGCCCCGGCATTGAACCGATTGCCGGTAACAGCTTTACCCATAAAACATTGTCCGGCTCTTTCAATGTGCGCAATCGTCACCTCGATAAATTGCTCGATGAGAAGGGGCAAAACAATGATGATGTCTGGTCGTCCATTGTGACCTCGGGCGGCTCGGTGCAACATCTCGATTTCTTGAGCGATGATGAAAAAGCCGTGTTCAAAACCGCTTTTGAATTGGACCAGCGCTGGCTCATTGATTTTGCCGGTGACCGCTCGGAGTTGATTGACCAAGCGCAATCTCTGAATGTGTTTCTGCCCGCCAATATCCATAAGCGGGATTTGCACCAAATTCATTTCCAAGCTTGGAAAAAAGGCGTCAAAAGCCTGTATTACTGCCGTTCTCTGTCCATCCAACGGGCCGAGAAAGCTGATGATGACACCAAAGCCATGCAAGAAGCCATGGCGGCGGCGGCCGAAGGCAATGATTATGAAGAATGCCTCTCGTGCCAGTAGGCAGGTGGGGAAGTTAACCGGCGTGCCCATTTCGCCAAAATGAGAAAAGGTACATAAAATGTCTCTACTTGAAGAACGTATTGTCTATAAACCTTTCCGCTATCCGTGGGCCTATGATGCTTGGTTGACGCAGCAGCGGATTCACTGGCTGCCGGAAGAAGTGCCGCTGGCCGAAGATGTCAAAGATTGGCACAAGAAATTGACCGGCGCCGAGCGCAATTTGCTGACGCAGATTTTCCGCTTTTTCGTGCAGGCCGATGTTGAGGTCAATAATTGCTATATGAAGCATTACAGCCAAGTGTTTAAGCCGACCGAAGTGCAAATGATGCTGGCCGCATTTTCCAATATGGAAACCATCCACATTGCCGCCTATTCGCATTTGCTCGACACTATCGGCATGCCGGAAGTCGAATATGAAGCCTTTATGAAATATGGCGAGATGAAGGATAAATACGACTATATGCAGGAATGGGGTGTTGAGACCGACGAAGATATTGCCAAGACCTTGGCCGTGTTTGGCGGGTTCACCGAAGGGCTGCAACTGTTTGCCAGCTTTGCCATTTTGATGAATTTCCCGCGCTTCAATAAAATGAAGGGCATGGGGCAAATCGTGACTTGGTCGGCGCGTGACGAGACGCTGCATACCAATTCAACAGTCAAACTGTTCAATACGTTCATTCAGGAAAACCCGCATATTTGGACCGATAAGCTGAAAAAAGATCTCTATGAGGCGTGCGAAACCGTGGTGACGCATGAAGATGCTTTTATTGATTTGGCTTTTGAAATGGGCGGCGTTGAAGGTTTGGAAGGCCAGGAAGTGAAAAACTATATTCGCTATATCGGCAATCGCCGCCTGGCGCAGCTCAATCTTGAGCCGATTTACGATATAGAGAAAAATCCGCTGCCCTGGATGGATGAAATGCTCAACGGCATTGAGCATATGAACTTCTTCGAAGGGCGCGCCACGGAATATGCCAAAGCCTCAACCGAAGGGACATGGGATGAGGCCTTTGCCTAAACCTCACAAAATTTGAGAAAGGGGTGCTGCGGCGCCCCTTTTTTTATTGCGGCGAGCGTGCTTTCATAATGACCCGACGGGAGGCGCATATGATTGAGCTTTACACCTCACCCACGCCCAATGGCTACAAAGCCTCGGTGACGCTGGAAGAATTGGATATGGATTACAATGTCCATGTTATTAATCTGCAAAAAGATGAGCAGAAAACGCCGGCATTTTTGGCCATGAATCCGAATGGGCGGATACCGGTGATTGTCGACCCTGACTTTGACAATCTGGCGATTTTCGAGACCGGCGCGATCATGGTTCATTTGGCGGAAAAAGCCGGACGGCTCTTGCCGAGCGATGTGAAAGGCCGCGCCAAAGTCATGGCCTGGTTGATGTTCCAAATGGGCGGCATTGGCCCGATGATGGGCCAAGCCAATATTTTTTACCGCTATTTCCCCGAAAAAGTGCCGTCTGTGATTTCGCGCTTTCAACTAGAAGTGCGCCGCCTGTTGGAAGTGCTGGACAGCCATTTGGCGCATCATGAATATTTGGCCGATGATTTTTCCATTGCCGATATTGCCAATTGGTGTTGGGTGCGCACCGCCAAATGGTCGGGTGTCGAGAGCCATGATCTTGACCATTTAAGCCGCTGGTTGACCGCCATATCGGCGCGCCCGAAATGCCAAGCCGGGGTCAAAGTGCCGTTTGACTTGGCGGAATTGACGACCAAAACCGAAGACGGGGCGGAAAAGTTTTCCGAACAGGCGGCCAAGCTGGTGAAATCATAAATTTATCCCCGCCGCCGGTTTTGGCATTAGGCTTATGCCATGTTGTCTTATTTGACCAAGCAGGCCGACGCCTTGACCGACCCGATTGAGGCGGTCGGCAATGTGCTGGACGCGCTTTTTACTTCTGATAAGGAGCGGCTCGATAAAAAAGCCGTATTGGCGCGCATCGCCCAGCAGCCCAGCTTGGTGCAAAGCGAGATCAACAAAATTGAAGCGGCGCATAAAAGCGTTTTCGTTGCCGGATGGCGGCCCTTTATCGGTTGGGTGTGCGGGCTCGCCCTGTTTTACAATTTCATCGCCCGCGATTTGATGGTATGGGCTTTGGCTTTGACCGGCGGTGATGTGCCGCCGCCGCCGCCTTTGCACTTGGAAGTGCTGACCACGATTCTTTACGCGCTTTTGGGACTGGGCGGGATGAGGACTTTTGAGAAACTGCAAGGCCGCGCCAAATAGGTTTTCGAATAATGGTGCTGCCGGGTGGAATTGAACCACCGACCTCTTCATTACCAATGAAGTGCTCTACCCCTGAGCTACGGCAGCGCTGCTTGAAAGCGTGGAAGCTGTTTGCCATAGGCGGCGTGGTGATGCAAGCAAGGATTGCGCCGGCATGCCCGTTGAGCTAATGTTCTTTTTTTGTTCCGTTTGGTGAAGCGTGTTGCGTTATGCGAAAAGCGTCTGTGCAGTCGGTGTGTCTCGGCTGGCTGGTTGAGCGTCGGTTAAATCTCTGGGTTTGGTGCGAAAGCTGCAGCCATCATAAGGTGGTGGCCGCTGCCCCCTTATATGAAAAATATGGCGATGCGCCGCTCTCTGCGGTGAAGCATAAATTTCGCTGCGCCCAATGCGGCGGGCGTGAGATATTTCTGCGCCCCGATTGGCACGGCGCCGGTTGGACACGCGGCGTGGTGTCGAAACATGACAAGCTGCCCGAATGATATTATGAAAGGGCATGAGCAAAGAGCCGAACACAGGCGATAAAAAGCCCACCCGCCAAGAAAAGCTGGCGGCGGCTTTGCGCGCCAATTTGAAGCGCCGCAAAGCGGCCAAACGCGCGACGCAGAACACGGAAAAGGAAAGCGGCAATGGATGAGATTGTCATTTCCGGTGGGCGCAAGCTAAGCGGTGAGATTGCCGTTTCGGGTTCGAAAAATGCCGTTTTGCCGCTCATGGTGGCGGGGCTGCTCACGGATGAAAAACTCACCTTGCGCGGCACGCCACGGCTGGCCGATACGCGTACTTTGGCAAATGTACTGCGCGAGCTGGGCGCAGAAGTTGAGGAGTTCGGCCAAGGGCCGGGCGAGGGCGTCAATGTGCAGGCGGCTGATTTGGCCAGCACGCGGGCTTCCTATGAATGGGTGTCAAAAATGCGCGCCAGCTTTTGGGTGTTGGGGCCGATTTTGGCACGCGCCCATGAGGCGCAAGTCTCATTGCCCGGCGGCTGCGCCATTGGCACACGGCCGGTCGATTTATATTTGAACGGGCTGGCCGCCATGGGCGCCGATATAAATGTCGAAGGCGGCTATGTGAACGCCACGGCGCAAGGCGGGCTAAAAGGCGCGCGCGTCGATTTTCCTTTCGTCTCGGTCGGCGCAACCCATGTGCTGATGATGGCGGCAAGCCTGGCCAAGGGCGAAACCGTGATTACCAATGCCGCCACCGAGCCGGAAGTGGTTGATGTCGGGCATTGCTTGCAGGCTATGGGCGCCCGGATTGACGGGCTCGGCACGCGCAGCCTCACCATTCAGGGGGTTGAGCGTTTATCGGGCGCCGATCACACGGTGACGCGCGACCGTATTGAAGCGGGGGCATTCGCGCTGGCTGTCGCCGCAACAGCGGGTGATGTCACTTTGACCGGCATTGATGAAGCGGCATTGGGGGCGCTGGCTCCGGCCATGCGCTTGGCCGGTGTCGCGCTGCGCGACGCGCCCGACGGCTTGCAGGTTAAAGGTCCATCCGGTCGTCCGCAGGCGACACCGATTACCACTGAGCCTTATCCCGGCTTCGCCACGGATTTGCAAGCGCCCTTTATGGGGCTGATGTGTTGTGCCGATGGCGTGACGCGCATTCGCGAAACGATTTTTGAAAACCGCTTCATGCATGTGCAGGAATTGGCGCGGCTTGGGGCCGATATTTCTTTGGAAGGCGATACGGCGATTGTTACCGGCGTTGAAAAACTTTATGGCGCGCCGGTTATGGCGACCGATTTGCGCGCCTCGGTGACTTTGGTGATTGCCGGTTTAATGGCGGAGGGGGAAACGCGCATATCGCGGGTCTATCATCTCGACCGCGGTTATGAGCGGATTGAAGAGAAATTATCCGCTGTCGGCGCACAAATTTGGCGGCAAAGTGCATGAGCGCGTCGGCCTTGAAACTTTACGGGCGCAGCGCTGAAGATATGCGCGTGATCTCGACCTATTTGCAAGATGCGGTGGCGCAGCTCGGCGATATGGCCCATTTGGTCGATGAAAAACGCTTTGTCATTTTGTTCAATCGCTTTTGCTGGGAACATGACGGCGCGCCGATGCGCGTGCGCAGCGCACTGCAGCTTGCCAATGTCGCTGCCATCAGGCAAAAGAAACTCAATTTGACGCGCCGCGACGGTGTTGTTGCGCTCTTGGCGATTGATTTTGAACCGAGCATGCTGCCGGAAGGTGAACTGGCCCTAAAATTTGCCGGCGGTGGCGAGATACGCTTGGCAGTTGAGGCCTGTGAGGCCATATTGGAAGATATTACCGCGCCGTGGGCCGCATCATCGCGCCCGCAGCACGATTTGGAAGAGTAGGGTTATGAGCTATTTGCGTGCCCATATTGATGATAAGGATTTTGCTGGCCGCTTTGCCGCGCTGCAGGCGATGAAACGCGAGCAATCGGTTGATGTCAACGAAGCGGTCGCCGCCATTATTGATGATGTGCGCCAGCGCGGCGATGCGGCATTGATTGAATTGACGGCTAAATATGACCGCCAAAAATTGAGCGCGGAAACTTTGCGCATTGGCGATGATGAGATTGACGCGGCCATGCAGGCTTGTGCCTCTGAAACCAAAGCGGCTTTGGAATTGGCGGCGCAACGCATTGGCGATTTCCACGCACGGCAAAAGCCCGAAGATGCGCGCTTCACCGATGCGGCCGGGGTTGAAATGGGCCATCGCTGGACGCCGGTCGATGCAGCCGGTCTTTATGTGCCGGGCGGGCTGGCCAATTATCCCTCCAGCGTTTTGATGAATGCCATTCCGGCGCGTGTGGCCGGTGTCGGGCGCGTTGTCATGGTGGTGCCGACGCCGGACGGGCAGATAAACCCGTTGGTTTTGGTCGCAGCCAAGCTGGCCGGTGTCGATGAGATTTACCGCATTGGCGGGGCGCAAGCCATTGCCGCTTTGGCCTATGGGACAAAGAGCATCGCGCCGGTCAATGTCATTGTCGGGCCGGGTAATGCCTATGTGGCGGCCGCCAAAAAACAAGTCTTCGGGCAAGTCGGTATTGATATGATTGCCGGGCCGTCGGAAATTCTCGTAGTGGCGGATAGGGAAAATGATCCGGCTTGGATGGCGGCTGATTTATTGAGCCAAGCCGAGCATGATGAAGTGGCACAATCCATATTGATTTGCGACGATAATGATTATGCCGATGCGGTGGCGGCAGCGGTTGAGAGCGCTTTGGCGACATTGCCGCGGCAAGATATTGCCCGTGCCAGTTGGGAAAATTTTGGCGCCGTTTTGGTGGTTAATGATTTGCACACCCAAGCCCCCGAATTGGTCAATCAATTGGCGCCGGAGCATCTCGAACTGGCGGTTGCCGAGCCCGACGCCATGGCCGATAAAATTCGCCATGCCGGGGCTATTTTTCTGGGCCGCCACACGCCGGAAGCGATTGGCGATTATATTGCCGGTCCCAATCATGTCCTGCCGACGGCGCGCGCTGCGCGCTATGCGTCGGGCCTGTCCGTGCTCGATTTCATGAAACGCTCAAGCCTTGTCAAATGCGATGCCGATGCGCTGGCCGCTATCGGCCCTGCGGCGGTACGCTTGGCCGAAGAAGAAGGCCTCGACGCGCATGGCCGCTCCATTGCCATTCGCCTCAATATGGGACGCGATAGCTGAATGGCGGCGGCAGACGAAAAAGCCGAACGGCTGGTGCATTTATCGCTTGATGACCCGGCTTTGACGGCGCGCAATGCCGATTTGGAGCATGAGCGCCGTGTCGCGATTTTCGATATTTTGGAAAACAATCATTTCGCTTTGGTTGACGGGCCCTCCGGCCCTTATCGGCTGAAATTATCGCTCGCCGATCGCGGCATTGTCTTTGCCGTATCCAATAAGGCAGGCGAAGGGCTGAGCCGCATAGAACTGTCCATGCGCCCTTTGCGGCGCAATATTCGCGATTATTTCATGATTTGCGAAAGCTATTTCGAGGCCATGCGCAATGCCACACCGGAGCGGGTAGAAACAATTGATCAGGCGCGCCGCGCTTTGCACAATGAAAGCGCCGCACTTTTGAAAACCAGCCTCGCCGATAAGGTGACGCTCGACGATGATACGGCGCGACGCCTGTTCACGCTCATTTCCGTTTTGCAAATGCGCGGTTAAGTTAAAATGATCAAAAAACAGTTGATTTATTAGCCGCTCTTGGCCATTCTCCCGCAAAACTGATGGGTAGGACATATGGCTAAAGAAGAACTTCTGGAGTTTAACGCAACCGTGGTGGAATTGCTGCCCAATGCGACGTTTCGTGTGAAACTGGAAAACGACCATGAAGTGATTGCCCATACGGCCGGCAAAATGCGCAAAAACCGTATTCGTGTTTTAGCCGGTGACACGGTCTTGGTGGAAATGACACCATATGACCTGACCAAGGGACGCATTACTTATCGCTTCAAATAAACAGCTTGTGCTGGCCAGTGCCAGCCCGCGGCGCGTTGATTTGCTGGCGCAAATCGGCGTTACGCCAGCGCGCATAATCGCTGCCGATATTGATGAAACACCGCGCCCGGGCGAAGTGCCGAGCGCTTTGGCCAAACGATTGGCCTTTGACAAAGCCAGTGCCATTGCGGCGCAAGAGCCGGATGCGCTGACATTGGCGGCGGATACGGTGGTCAGTGTTGGGCGGCGCATTTTGCCGAAAACTGAAACTGCTGAGGAAGCGCGCGCTTGTTTGCGCCTCATCTCGGGACGCGGTCACCGCGTGCATAGCGGCATTTGTCTGATGGATGGCGCGCGCCATTGGCAGCGTGTGGTCGCCAGCCGCGTGCGGGTGCGGCGCTTGGGGACAGAAGATATTGAGGCCTATCTGGCGCAGGGCGAATGGCAGGGCAAAGCGGGCGGCTATGCCATTCAAGGCAACGCCGCCGTCTTTATCAGCCAAATCATCGGCTCTTACAGCAATATTGTCGGTTTGCCCTTGTTTGAAACGGCCAATTTGTTGCAAGCTGCTGGCTTCCGGTTCGCGTAAGGATATTTTCCATAATAGAGTGACATATGATGGCGCATGAAATTTTGATGAGTGTTGAAAACGGCTTGCTGCGCGTGGCGCAGATTGAAGACGGTGTTCTTATATCCATGCAAGCCGCACCTTTGGGCAAGGCTGAAACAGAAACCTCTATGGTCGGGCAGATTTATTTGGCGCGTGTTGAGCGTGTTGTCGAACGCCTGCAAGCGGCTTTCGTCGATATCGGTTTTGACAAAAGTGCCTTTCTGGGCGCGCGCGAAGCACGTGCCTTGCTGCCCGAAGCGACTCGCGACACGCCGATTGAAGATTGTGTCGAAGATGGCGATACGGTGTTGGTGCAAGTCACCCGCCCGTCGCAAGGTGATAAGGGCACGCAAGTGACCGCCGATGTGACCTTGGCCGGACGCGGCGTGGTTTTGGCGCCGTGCCGCTCGCGCATTGCCGTATCGCGGCAAATTGAAGATGAAGCCGAGCGCGCGCGCTTGACCGAATTGGCTGAGAAAATACGCGCCGGAGACGGCGTTGATGCGGTCGATGTTGAAGGCATGGACGGGCCGTCAGGCTGGGTGCTGCGCACCGCTGCGGCGGGACAAGATATTGATGCGCTGGCGGCTGATATGGCCAATGTCGCGGCGCAATGGGAAGCGCTGTTGGAGCGCGCTGAAAATGCCGAGCCGCCCTGTCTCATTCACGAAGATTTGGGGCCGGTTGAAAAAGCGCTGCGCGATTTGGTGCGCGCCGATACGCGCGCCGTTGTCGTTGAAGGGGCGGCGGCACTGGCCGTTGCCAAAGGCTTTATGCGCCAGTATATGCCCGCTCTGGCCGATATATTGAGCGGCGCCGATGAGGGTGAAATCCTTTTTGACCGCCATGATGTGGCCGGGCAATTGGACAAAGCCTTAGCGCCGCGTCTTGACCTGCCGTCAGGTGCTTGGCTGATGATTGAAACGACCGAAGCCATGACGACGATTGATGTCAATTCGGGCAGTGCCGAGGACGATGCGCTGGCCGTCAATTTGCAAGCCGCCGCCGCCATTGCCAAACAAATTCGCTTGCGCGCATTGGGTGGCTTGGTGGCCATTGATTTTATCGATATGAATGATGAAAGCGCCCATGAAGCGGTGTTGAAAGCGCTTGATGAAGGTTTTGACGGCGATAAAAATCCGGTGCGCATTGGCCCGATGTCGGAGTTCGGCGTGGTTGAAATGACGCGGCGGCGTGAGGTCATGACTTTGGCCGAAGCGCTCAGGCAAAATGGAGCGGCCAATGGCTAAATGCCCGATTTGCAAAGCGGCTGAAACGGCGTCCAAGTTTCGGCCCTTTTGTTCGAAACGCTGCGCCGATGTCGATTTGCATCGCTGGATGGGCGGGCAATATGCCGTGCCGGCGGTTGAACCGCCCGATGATTTTGACGCCGAGATTGGGGCCGCTTTGGCCGAGCAAGATATGCCCGACGAGCTTCACTGAATGGCGGTGCGGCGGCTGGACAGCGGCAAAAGCATGGCCTATAAACGCCTCACTTAAAGGGGGCTGCAAAGCCGCCATATGCCCAGGTAGCTCAGTTGGTAGAGCAGCGGACTGAAAATCCGCGTGTCGGTGGTTCGATCCCGCCCCTGGGCACCATTTTTTTGAAGCTTCCCCATTAAGCCTGACCCAAATATTGAAAAGGCGCGCTCATGTCCCTCACTGCGGCAGACAATCTTCGCAACATCGCCATTATCGCCCATGTCGACCATGGCAAAACCACGCTTATCGATGCGATTTTGAAGCAGACCGGTCTGTTTCGCGACAATCAAGCAGTCGATGAGCGTTTGATGGATAGCGGCGATTTGGAAAAAGAGCGCGGCATTACCATTCTCGCCAAGCCGACCTCGGTGATTTGGAACGAGACGCGCATTAATATTATCGACACACCGGGCCATGCCGATTTTGGCGGCGAGGTGGAACGCGTTTTGGATATGGCCGATGGCGTGATTTTGCTGACCGATGCGGCGGAAGGGCCGATGCCGCAAACCAAATTCGTGCTCGGCAAAGCGCTGGCGCAGGGGCTGCGCCCGATTGTTGTCATTAATAAGGTCGACCGCCCCGACGGCCGCCCCGATGAAGTGATTGATGAAGTTTTCGATTTATTTGTCTCGCTCGATGCAACGTCCGAGCAATTGGATTTTCCGGTACTTTACGCTTCGGGTCGCGATGGCTGGTGCGCCGCCGAACTGGAAGATGCGCACGAAAATTTGCACCCGCTTTTGGATTTGGTGCTGGCCCATGTGCCGCCGCCCATGGTCGCGCCCGATAAGCCCTTTGCCATGTTGGCCACGCTATTGGATAGCGACCCTTATATTGGCCGCTGCCTGACCGGCCGCGTTTTGCAAGGCACGGCGAAGGTCAATGCCTCGGTCAAGGCGATTGATTTGGACGGCACACAAATTGAAACCGGTCGGCTGACCAAGCTGCTGCGCTTTGAGGGCACCAAGCGCGTGCCGGTCGATGAGGTTGCGGCCGGAGACCTCATTTGCATTGCCGGTCTCACCAAAGCCTCGGTTGCCGATACGATTGGCGATCCGGCCATTAATGAGGCGCTGGCCTCGACACCGATTGACCCGCCCACCATGTCTGTGACCATCACCGTCAATGACAGCCCGTTTGCCGGCACGGAAGGCAAGAAAGTCACCTCGACCGTCATTCGCGAGCGCTTGCTGGCGGAAGTGGAAACCAATGTCGCAATTACTTTTGCCGAGAGCACCAATAAGGACGCATTTGAAATCGGCGGGCGCGGTGAATTGCAATTGGGTGTGCTGATTGAAACCATGCGCCGCGAAGGCTTTGAGATGAACGTGTCGCGTCCGAAAGTGCTCATTCGCACTGAAAACGGGCAGAAAATGGAGCCGGTGGAAGAAGTGACGATTGATGTCGATGAAGAATTTTCCTCCACCGTGGTCGACAGCATGAACCGCCGCAAAGCGCATATGATGGATATGCGCACGGCCGGTGCGGGAAAAACCCGCATGGTGTTTCACGCCCCATCGCGCGGCCTTATCGGCTATCAAAGCCGCTTTCTCACACAAACCCGCGGCACCGGTGTATTGAACCGCGTGTTTCATGATTATGCGCCCTATAGCGGCGATATTGAAGGCCGCCGCAATGGCGCGCTGATTGCCAGCGAGACCGGCACGGCGGTCGCCTATGCGATTTTCAATCTGCAAGATCGCGGCACCATGTTTATCGACCCGCAAACGCCGGTCTATCAGGGCATGATTGTCGGCGAGCACAGCCGCGACAATGATTTGGAAATCAATGTGCTGAAGGGCAAAAAGCTGACCAATGTGCGCGCCTCGGGGGCCGATGAAGCGGTCACATTAACGCCGCCGCGCCGCATGTCTTTGGAAGATATGATGGCCTATGTCGAATTTGACGAATTGCTGGAAGTGACGCCGCAAAGCCTGCGCCTCAGAAAACGCTATCTTCTGGAACATGAGCGCAAGAAATTCCGCCGCCAAATGGAAGAAGATGGCGGGGTGTAAGCCAACGCCACGCACAAAATGACATTCGCATGGCGCACCCCGTTTGCGGAATTCGTAATCTAAATATGCCAGTCAAGACGCTCTCGAATACCCGCCTCGAAATCTTCATAAGTAGGGGCGGCTTTATAAGCTGAGGCAAGCATAACCGCATCATCACCCACCAGATTCCGAAACGGCGCCGCCGGATTGATGGCGGCGTTAACGATGGCATCGGCGACGGATTGGGGATCGGGCGGGGCCTTGCCATCAAGATTTGACAGCGCTTTGCGAAAGGCAATCTGGCGATTTTCTAACTCTGAACCCACCCAGCCGTCAGGACGCACAATATTGCTGCCGAAATTGGTGGTCGCGAACCGTCCGGGCTCAATCAGATGCACCCGAATATTGTCCGGTTTGGCTTCCATATATAGAGCTTCGCTCATGCCCTCGAGGGCAAATTTCGATGCCGAATAAGCGCCGCCATAGGGGGTTGCCACAATACCGACCGTGCTGCTGACATTGACAATCACCCCGCTTTGGCGCCGTCGCCAGGCCGGCATGACCGCACGTATGGTGCGCAATGGGCCGATAACATTGGTGTCGAGTTGCTTTTGCATCAGCTCATCATCGACCATTTCAAGGCCGCCCTGCACCTCAAAGCCGGCATTATTAATCAGCACGTCTATGGTTGCGGCATCAGCCAGCGCTGCTTCAACCGAAGCGGGGTCGCACACGTCTAAGGTGCGCATTTCAATCGGCAGCTTTTCGGCCTCGGCAGTGGCGGCCAATGCCGCTCCCTTATCCAAATCCCGCATGGTGGCAATCACATGATGACCTTGACGGGCCAATGTCAGGCCGGTCAGTAAACCAAAGCCGGAATTGCTGCCGGTGATGAGTATGCGCAAATGAGTCATGATTGGTGAAGCCCTTTGTTTTGATGAATTGACAAAATAGGTATAAAATGTCAATATGTCAAATATGCTCAAAAAGGTCGATCATTCAAAGCGCGGGGACATATTGAACTCGGCATTTTCACAATTCAGCCAATATGGGTTTCAAAAAACCTCCATGGCGGATATTGCGCAAGCCTGCGGTATTTCGCGGGCGTCGCTTTATACCTATTTTGATAATAAAGAAGATATTTTCCGCTGCGCCTGCGTTTCCATCAATGAAAAATTATTGAGCCGCATGGCCTATTGGCTGGTGCATGACACGGCCGACATATGTTCCATGTCGCTTGCTCAAAAAACGGAAAAAGCGCTGCTGGCGCGCTATGGCCGCCTATTGGAGATTGCTCAATCGCCGCATGGCGGTGAAATCATTGATGAACGCAACCGTTTATGCGGGGCGCTGGTTCAGGAATCGGTCAAACAGTGCCGGGCGCTGTTGCGCAAGGCGCTAAAGGCGGGCGATAAATCCGGTGAGATAAGTTTGGCGTCGGCCGGGCTGACGGCGCTGGGCGCAGCAGAAATTTTGCAAATGGCCGCGGCAGGGTTAAAAGTCGATGCTGATAATGCGGACGTTTATTGCAAAAGATTAAGCAATTTTGTGCGCGTTTTCTTTGCAGGCATCCAGCCAAAATAAGGGGTGCTCCAAATTGGTCGAAAATTCGAAAGAACGGCAAGACCCCGTGCAGACATATAAATTATTTACCGTCGAGCACAGCTATTTCTCCGGAAAAATACGCGCCTATCTGCGTTGGAAGCAGTTTCATGGCGCGCTGGGCGCGGGTTTTGAAGATATTCTCGCAACACCGGAATTGATTGAAAAATTGCTCATGACGAAATCGGGCGTGCCCTCTTTGCCGCAAATGCAATGCCCCGACGGGACATGGTTGCAAGACAGCAGCGCGATATTTGACCATATTGAGGCAAGCCATAAACAAGCTTTGGCCGTGCCGTCACCGGGCCATGCGCCGCGCCAATGTCTGGCCAATTATCTGATCGAATTATTGGCCGATGAGTGGCTGATTGTGACCGCCTGTCGGGCGCGCTGGCAGCCGTCTCGCGCCGGCGCAGAGCCGTCGCATTTGGCGTTTAATGAACAGCAATGGGGGGCTTGGCTTGCGCCGGATGAGACAGGTGAAAAACGCCGCCAAGCCGGAGCCGGTTTTTTTGAAGCCAGTTTCGCAATCTCCCAAGCCGATAGCGACAAACCCAAAGGTCCGTTTGAAGGGTTGGGCCAATTGGGGATGACAGCGGCAACGGAGGCGGCTTGGCTGGCTTCCCTAGAAAATATCATGACCATATTGGAAGCGCATTTTTCCGACCATGATTATTTATTTGGCGGCCAACCGGCGCTCGCCGATTTTGCCCTTATGGGGCCGTTTTATGCGCATTTTTATCGCGATGCGGCACCGGGGTTTGATTTGCGCACGCGTTTTCCTTTGGTCGCTGAATGGGTGGAGCGCACCCATGGAAATGACAATGTGAATGCGCGCTCCTATGCTCAAACGCTTTACGGCTTTGACGGCGAAGAGTTGACACCGCGCCCGGCCACCAGTGATGGCGGCGTTTGGTTGGCCGATGATGCGATCCCACTCGGTGTCGACAAATTGATCGGCGTATTTTTCTCGGAAATGTGGCCGGTATTGAAAACGGCAACGGATTGTTTGACGCAATTTATCAATAGCGATGCGCATCAAATCGGTGACGAGTTGCCGCGCAAATCATTTACAGCCTCGCCGGGATTTGAAGCTTATCAGACCCATGGCGGCAGTCTGACCCATCAGTTTACATTGGGTGGTGTATCGGCGCAGCGCATGGTGGTGGCCAATCAAATGTGGATGTTGCAACGTCTCGTGCCAATCCTTGAGGCTTGCAACGGTGATGCGAGATTGCGCGATTGGCTGAGCGATTTTGACTCCGGTGCCGATTTTTTGCATTTGCCCGACTTGATGGCCGGCTGTCATATTGAAAAACGCGGCGGCAAGATTTATTCAACTGCCGAGTGAATGACCAATTTGTTCAATGGCCCGAGATAGGATGAATTGGATGTCGAAAATGCCATCAGCACAAAAAACGATCAGAATCATCTTGCCCTTATTGGGCATTTTTCTGGTCGCATCTTTTTTGACGACCAAAACCTTTAGAGCGGACATTACCATTGCCGCGCCGCCCGAAAAGGTGTGGGCCGTGTTGATGGATACTGAAAGCTATCCTGACTGGAACCCGACTTTTGTCGCGGTCAGCCCGCCTTATGCGCTGGGTGTCAAAATATCGTCGCGCGTAATGAAACCCGACGGCGCATTTATCGATATGCGCCCGACTGTAACGGCGCTGGTGGCCAATCGGGAGCTACGCCAATCGGGCGGCCTGCCGGGCATTTTGACGTATAATCATTCTTGGTTATTGCGGCCGGTCGATGGCGGCACGCTGGTGCGTCAAATAGATGTCGATCGAGGTGCTTTCCTATGGTTTTGGGATACAAGCTGGATCGAACCGGCTTATCAGCGCGCCAATCAAGCGCTGGCGCAGCGGGTTTTGGCTGTGACGGAGTGACAGGCAATTTTGCCGGCACGGCTAATGCTTCACTGGCTGATAGAAATGACGCCCGGCACTATGGTCGATTGGTGGAATTTAAATCCTCACTTCTGACGGCGGCAGACCCGCCACGTCAACGCGCAAACAAAACAGGCAAGCTCCGAGGCTTGCATCAAGCTGATTGTCGGCAGTGGTAATATAGAGCGTTCGCATATCCGCATCGCCAAAACACAGGCTGGTTACTTTTTTGGCCGGTATGGTGATGTCACGGTCAAGCCTTCCATCGGGCGTAAACCGCATGATGCAAGCGGCACCATAAGCCGCCACCCAAACACCACCGGCCGTATCGACACATAAGCCATCCGGTGCGCCTCGCGGTAAAGCGGCGAAAACGCGCCGGTCGATGCAGGTGCCATTGTCGGAGATGGTGTGCGCCAAAATATGCCCGCGCAGGCTGTCGCTGTGATAAATCACTCTTTCATCCGGCGAAAAGCCAATGCCATTGGTCAAACCGACATCATGATAAATTTGGGTCGCTTCGCCGACACCTTCAATGCGATAAAGTTCGCCGGGCGTCGGCGGCGAGTCAGGATTAAACGGGTCAAACCGCAAAGTGCCGACATAGGGCCGGCCGCGGCGATCGCAAAAAATATCGTTGAAACGCGCCCCTTCACCGAGTTCCAATAAAACACGCGATACACCTTGATGGACGTGGCAGATATCGCGCCCCGAGACGACGATACCGCCATCGGCATGTAACATAATTCCGCCAACGCCTTTGCGCTTAGGCACAATGTTTCGGGTTTCGCCTTTCAGCGTGTGGTGATAAATGCCGCCGCGCAGCGAGTCGCAAAAATATAATCCATCTTTGCCGTCCCACCGTGGCCCTTCCATAAGTGCATATCCGCTGACAAGCGGTTCAAGCTGATGCGCCACACGAAACCTCAATCCTAGCTTTGTTTTGCGAAAACTCTGCCTTGATAAATAACGTCTTTGCTGCGGCAGAAAAATAGAAAAATTTATGGCTTCCGAGAAATAAAACCCGATATTTGCTGCCGTTGCTCAAAAAAAATTTGCATCCTGCAAGAAATCATGTAGTTTTTCGAGCCTATAAGGTCTCCCAACTTATGTTTCATCGTCAAAGAACATTATTGATGGTCGACCGATTATGACCTGAGGGTCTTCATATGTCGGCGGTCATTCCGACCATCGGCGCATTGATGGGGGAAGTCATGAGAAATATATGTTGGGCGCTGGCTATGGCTTTGCCGCTTACTTTGCACGTGAGCCATGCGCAAAATCTGAATTCGATTGTCGATGTCGCGCAATCGGCGACGGCTGACGGTGCCGCTTCGCAGTCGCGCATCAATAGGCTGGATGATGAAACCGATCAACTGACGCGCGATTATCGCGCTGCGTTGAAGCAATTGGCGGCCTTGCGCGAATATAATGCGCAATTGGAGAAGCTGATTGACGGGCAGAAAAAAGAAATGGTGTCCATTCGTCGGCAAATCGAGGATGTCACCAATGTTGACCGAACGATTATGCCGCTCATGTTCCGGATGATTGATGCGCTCGACCAATTCGTCAAATTGGATGTGCCGTTTTTGGCTGATGAGCGGCGCGCGCGTGTCGCCAATCTGCGCGCTTTGATGGACCGCTCGGACGCCAATCCGGCCGAGAAATATCGCAAAATTCTCGAAGCCTATGAAATTGAAAATGAATATGGCCGCACCATTGAAGCCTATGAAGGTGAGATGGAGATAAATGGCGAAATCCGCACCGTATCGTTTTTGCGCATTGGTCGGATTGCGCTGGTCTATCAGACGCTGGACGGTGAAGAAAGCGGTGCTTGGGACACGGCGCAAGGTGAGTTTATTGACCTCGATGGTGATTTTGACAGTGAGTTGCGCAGCGCTTTGCGCATCGCCAAACAACAAGCGGCGCCCGATTTGATGGTCGTGCCGGTGACGGTCGGACAATAGGGGATCATGATGATGAGAATATTTTCTACTGCCTTTACGGCACTGGCTCTGTTAATTCTGCCCTTGACCGGACAGGCGCTGTCACAAGACGCCAAGCCTGCGGCCAATGATGCCGTTACTTTGCAGCAATTGCTTGAACAAGTGCGGCAAGGCCGGGTGCGCGACAATAGCGAATTTGCTGCGCGCGAAGCAGAGTTCCGCAAGAATCGCAATCAGCAAAAGACGCTTCTGACGCGCACGCAAAATGCCATTCAACGCGAAGAGGCACGCTCTGAGCGGCTTGAAAAAACCTTTGCCGATAATGAGGTGAAGCTGGCCGAATTGGAGGGGCTTTTGAATGAGCGTCTGGGTGTTTACGGTGAATTGTTTGGCATTGTCCGGCAAGTGGCGGGTGAAACGCGCGGGCAAATTGAAGAGAGCTTCATCTCGGGTGAGATTAAGGGGCGTGCTGAACCATTGGCCAAGCTGGCCAAAACCAAAGGCCTGCCGGAAATGGAGCAGCTGGAATATCTCTGGTTCGCTTTGCAACAGGAAATGACGGCGCAAGGGGAGGTCAAACGCTTTGCCGGTGAAGTGGTCAATCTGGACGGCTCGGTGCGCGAGGCGGAAATTCTGCGCGTCGGTCCGTTCACCGCTTTGGCCGATGGCCAATTCGTGCGCTATGCCGGTGACAATCGCTATGCCGATTTGGGTCGCCAGCCGCCGTCGCGCTTTGGTGACGCGGCGGATGACTTGCTTGACGGGGAAAGCGGCGAATTGGTCGCCGCCCCGATTGACCCGTCGCGCGGGGCGATTTTGAACCTGTTTTTGCAAATGCCGACTTTGGGCGAACGCATCAATCAAGGCGGGCTGGTCGGCTATATCATTATTCTTCTGGGCCTCTTCGGTGTTGGCCTGGCGCTGGAGCGCATCACCCGTCTGACCTTGACGGCGCGCAGCGTGAAGGCGCAAATGGCGGCCGGTTCGGCCGATGGCGACACGCCTTTGGGTCGCGTCTGGGCCGCTTATCACGCCGTGTCGAGTGGGAAGAAATTGGATGTGGAAACGCTGGAATTGAAGTTGGATGACGCGATTTTGAAAGAAATGCCGGGATTGGAGAAGAACCTTTCTCTGTTGAAGCTGTTGGCCGGTGTGGCGCCGCTTATGGGGCTTTTGGGCACGGTGACGGGTATGATTTTGACCTTCCAAGCGATTACCTTGTTTGGCACCGGTGACCCGAAATTGATGGCCGGCGGCATCAGTCAGGCTTTGATGACGACGGTTTTGGGGCTGGTTGTCGCGATTCCGATTTTGCTGTTGCACGCGATTGCCGCGACCCGCTCGCGCGAAATTGTGCAGATTTTAGAAGAGCAGGCGGCAGGGTTAATTGCGACCCATGCTGAAGGCAAATAGGAGCGCTGCATCGTGACTTTTGGCGACATATTGTTTTTGTTTCTAAATCCTTTCGAGGCAATCCGCGGGGTCCGCGATTTCCTCGAATTGGGCGGCAATGTGTTGCTTCTCATTATGCTGGCGACTTTAGTGCTCTGGGCTTTGATTTATGAGCGTTACAGTTTTTTCCGCACTGAGTTCAAAACCATGAGCGCGGCGCATATTAAGGACTGGCAGGCGCGGCGAGAGCATCAAAGCTGGATGGCCCATCGCATTCGCGAAATGATGATTTCCGATGCGCGGCTAAAGGCGCGCGCCAATCTGGCCTATATAAAAGTGCTGGTGGCTTTGGCCCCGTTTTTGGGTCTTTTGGGCACGGTGACAGGCATGGTGGAAGTTTTTGACGTAATGGCGGTGACCGGCTCGGGCAATGCGCGCGCCATGGCGGCGGGCATCTCAAAAGCCACATTGCCGACCATGGCCGGCATGGTGGTCGCCTTGTCGGGCTTGTTTTTTACGGCCGGTCTTGAACGCAAGGCCGACCGCTCGGTCGAGCATTTTGCCGACCAATTGGAATTGGCAGATTAGAGGGAACCCATGCGCAAACGACATGCACGACAGGAAGAAGACAGCGCCATTGATATGACGCCCATGCTGGATATTGTCTTTATCATGCTGATTTTCTTCATCGTCACCGCGACTTTCGTGAAAGAAAGTGGCCTTGATGTGACACGACCCGATGCCGAAACGGCGGTCAAACAAAGCCGCGTCGGCATATTGATTGCCATTGGCGAAAACAATGAGATTTACATTAATCGCCGCGAGGTCGATTTGGCCGCGGTGCGTGCCAATGTTGAGCGCCTGCACGCGGAAAACCCGCAAGGCGGTGCAGTGATACAGGCTGACAAAAAAGCCGAGACCGGCGTGTTGGTGGAAATTATGGACCAAGTGCGCCTTGCCGGTGTCGGAGCTATTTCCATTGCGGCGGAAGAAAAATGACACAAGCTTGGTCGCCGCGTCTGCTCATTGCATCGGCGCTTGCCGTGGTGACGACGATTGTCTTGTTTTTGACCATGAAGGTATTGGTGACCGGCCGCGATTATGAAATCGAGCAGGAATTGGCGACCATCGGTATTGATTTTGTCCGTGTCGAGCGCGATGAAGAGGTCAACACAAAAGACCGCGCCATGAAGCGGCCGAGCCAGCAAAAACCGGAGGAGCCGCCGCCACCACCAAAGCTGCAACAAACGCAGCGCCCCAATGTGGATAAGGCGAGCATGAGCGCCGATTTCGGTTTCGGATTGAACGGCATGAATTTGAACGCACCGGTAGATGGCGATGCGCTGGCCATTGTGCGTGTGCTGCCACGTTATCCCAACCGCGCGCTCAGTCGTGGTATTGAAGGCTGGGTATTGTTGGAATTTGCCATTAATGAATTGGGTCAAGCGATTGAGCCGATTGTGGTGGATGCCGACCCGGCCGGCGTTTTTGATCGCGCCGCCATTAATGCGGTCAAAAAATGGAAATACCGCCCGATGATGGAAGACGGCAAACCGGCCATACGCCCGGGCGTGCGCCAGCTCATCAGCTTCAATATTGCCGATTAGGAGACGCAAGATGACACATGTGATGATAAGGTGCTTTGCTTCATGCCTCATCGCGCTCGGGCTATGCATTCTGCCGGCCGGTTTTTCCGCTCTGTCATCGGCGCATGCGCAGGAAGCGGAAAAGCAAAAACCGGCAAAACCCAAAACGCGGCGCTCACAAGTTTTGGGCAAAAGCGCTTTTCGGCTTATCGAGCAAACACAAGAACTGATGGCCGAAGAGAAATTTGATGAAGCCATGCAACCTTTGCAGGCGATTTTGGACGGCACACGCTTCAACCCTTATGAGAAAGCCGTGGCCATTCAGACCATGGGTTATGTTTATGCCGGCAAAGAAGATTATGATGCCACCATTGCAAGTTTTGAACGTGCCATTGCGACCGGCGATTTGCCGCCGCGCGTGGTTTCTGATTTGACCTATGGTTTGGCGCAACTTCATCTTGCTAAAGAGCGCCCGCGCAAATCGCTGCAATTGCTTGAGCAATGGTTTGCTGCGCAAGAAAAAGAGCCGGGCGGTGAGCCGTTTGCGCTACAAGCACAAATATATTTGATACTTGAAGAGTTGCGTCCGGCTGAACAGGCCATCAGAAAAGCCTTGTCAAAAACAGAAGAGCCGAAACAGCAATGGACGCGTATTTTGCTGTCGATTTTGCTGCAAGAAGAACGCTATGGCGAAGCGCGCCCGATTTTGGAAGATGCGGTGCAAATCTGGCCCGGCGTCAAAGTGTTCTGGCAACAATTAACGGCGATTTATTATCATTTTGAGGAAGAGAAATTGGCCTTTGTGGCGCAACGTGCCATGCATGTTCAAAACATGCTCACAAGTTCAAAAGAATTATCGACCATGGCGCAGCTTTATCTTTATCACGATGTGCCGATTAAGGCGGCGGAGATATTGCAAAGCGGCATGGATGACGAGCATATTGAAAAGACGGAAAAGAATTATGAATTGCTGGCACGCGCCTATATGCAGGCGCGCGAATGGGATAAATCCATTGCCCCGCTGACCCGCGCCGCAGAGAAATCGGATGAGGGCAAATTTTATGCGCAATTGGCACAATCTCATATTCAAAATGAAAATTGGAAAGCGGCCGAAAGCGCGCTGACCAAAGCGCTGGATAAGGGTGGGCTGGATGATGAAGCCGATAGCTGGCTATTGCTCGGCATTGCGCGCGCACGGCTCGAAAAATTTGATGCCGCTATTAAAGCCTTTCGTAAGGCCGGCGATGATGATGATGTCGCCAAAGATGCGTTTCGCTGGATCCGCTCGATCGAACGCCGTTTGGCTGAAAACCGCCGCGCCGAGCTTCAATAAGCTTTGACGCGCCGTGCCGCGCGGCTTAACGTCGAGCGCATCAAAAATCAGCCAAAGGTAAACTCATGAATTATGATGATGTGGTTTTGGGGCGCCGTTCTATTCGCGGCTATCAAAACAAGGCCGTCCCGAAACAATTGATTGAAGATATTCTCGCTTTGGCCATGCGCTCGCCATCCTCCATGAACACCCAGCCGTGGAACTTCACCGTGGTGACCGGTGCCGTATTGGATAAAATCCGCGCCGGCAATACGGAGCGTAATTTGGCCGGCGTGCCGCATTCGCGCGAATTTCGCATCGGCAAAGCCTTTGAAGGTCAGCATAGAGAACGCCAAGTCGGTGTCGCCAAGCAATTATTTGCCGCCATGGGCATTGCGCGTGAAGATAAGGAAGCGCGCCAAGATTGGGTGTTGCGCGGCTTTCGACAATTTGACGCGCCGGTCTGCGTGATTATCACCTATGACCGCGAATTGGCCGATAGCGATGATACGGCTTTTGATTGCGGCGCCGTGACCACGGCTTTGGTCAATGCCGCTTGGTCACGCGGTTTGGGTGCGGTAATTAATTCGCAAGGCATTATGCAATCGCCCGTGGTGCGCGAGCATGCCGCCATATCGGAAAATCAGGTGATTATGAAAGCCGTTGCTCTGGGCTGGCCGGATGATGATTTTCCGGCCAATGCAGTGGTTTCTGAGCGCAAAAGCGTTGCCGAAGCGGCGCGTTTTGTCGGTTTTGATGCCGACTGACGGTGCTTTTGCTCAATACGCATTGAGCCAAGAACTCTGTGCGGACTGTGCGGACCTGTGCGGAATTGTCTCTTGCCCGCCCTATGGGACTTACGCCAATATTGAACTAAATAAAAGTTTGCAATGGCTTGGGAGAAAAATATGACCGCTATAGCTCACAGTGATGTGCTGATTATCGGTGCTGGCATATCCGGCATTTCTTCGGCCTTTCATTTGCAAAAACACGCGCCGCAAGCCAGTTTTGAGATTCTGGAGCGTCGTGACAGCATTGGCGGGACATGGAACTTATTTAAATATCCGGGCATTCGCTCGGATAGCGACATGTATACGCTGGGCTTTTCTTTTCGACCCTGGCGCGATGCCAAAGCCATTGCCGATGCACCATCGATTATGAACTATCTGCATGATGCGGTGCGCGATGGCAAGCTGGACAAGAAAATCCATTTCGGCAAGAAAGTGGTCGAGGCCAAATGGTCGAGCGCGGACGGCAAGTGGTTTGTCACGATTGAGGATGGCGCAAGCGGCGAAACCGAGATGCGAAGTTGCAAATTTCTGCATAGCTGCGCCGGATATTATAATTATGACAAAGGCTATCAGCCTGATTTTCCCGGTGTTGAAAATTTCAAAGGGCCGTTTGTGCATCCGCAATTTTGGCCGGAAGATTTGGATTATAGCGGCAAAAAAGTGGTGGTTATCGGCTCCGGCGCGACCGCCGTCACATTGGTGCCGGCAATGGCCGAAACGGCTGAGCATGTCACCATGTTGCAGCGTTCGCCGACCTATATCGTGTCGCGCCCATCGGAAGACGCATTTGCCAATATCACTCGCAAATATCTGCCGGCCCGCCTCGCCTATGGGCTGACGCGCTGGAAAAATGTTCTTTTGGGACGGTTTTTCTTTTGGCTTTGCCGCACGCGGCCCGATTATGTGAAACGGCGTTTGTTGGAAGAATTGCCCGCGCAATTGCCTGCCGGCTATGACATAGAAAAGCATTTGACGCCGACTTATAATCCGTGGGACCAGCGTGTTTGCCTGGCACCTGATGGCGATTTCTTCTCCGCCATTTGTGACGGCAAAGCCGCCATTGCGACCGACCATATTGAGGCGATAAAGGAAAACGGCGTGCAACTGAAATCGGGTAATTTCCTCGAAGCCGATATTATCGTGTCGGCGACCGGCCTTGATTTGAACTTTCTCGGCAATATTGAGGTCACGGTGGATAATGAGCCGGTCGAGCCGGCCAATTTGCTGAATTATAAGGGCATGATGTATTCAGGCATTCCAAACTTGGTGGCATCATTTGGTTATACCAATGCATCATGGACGCTGCGCTGCGATTTGACGTCCAAATATCTTTGCCGCTTAGTCAATTATATGCAGCGCAAGAATCTGTCGCGCGTTATGCCGACGCCGGATATGAGCCAGGTTGAATATGAGCCGCTTTTGGATTTCTCATCCGGCTATGTGGTTCGAAAATCGGCCGAATTGCCCAAACAGGGCAGTATTAAGCCCTGGGTCATGTATCAAAATTATATTGCCGATATTTTTCTGACGCGCTTTTCAGCTCTGCAAGACGGCGCATTGAAATTCACCAAATAAGTTAAAAACTATGAAGCGGCGTTTCTGCCTTGCCGAAACGGCCGTGTTTCGTCACATTGGCGGCCATGACAAAAGCGCCCTCGCCGATGAAGAGCCGATCGGAAAAACCGGTAATCGTGTTCAGCGATTTGGACGGCACATTGCTCGACCATGACGGCTATTCTTTTACGCCCGCCAAACCGGCTTTGACGGCGCTGGCCGAAAAGGGGATTGCACTGGTGCCGGCCACCAGTAAAACGCTTGCCGAATTGGATGTGCTGATGGGCGCGCTTGGCCTTGATGGCGCAGCGATTGGTGAAAACGGCGCGGTGATTAAATTTGCCGATGGCACGATTGACCGCGCCGTCAGCCGCGCCGAGATTGCCCCTGCATTGGCCGATATGCCCGAAGCCCTGCGCCACGCCATGCAGTGTTTTTGCGATATGTCGGTTGATGAGATTGCCGCATTGACCGGGCTTGAGCGCGCCGCGGCAGCATTGGCTGCCAAGCGCGAAGCCAGCGAACCTTTTTTATGGCACGGCGATGCGGCGGGGTTGGCCGATTTGGAGTTGGCTTTGACGGCTTATGGCCTGCAGGTGACACAAGGCGGCCGGTTTTTTCATATTGTGCCGCCGCGCGATAAAGCCGCCGCCATGCAAATCATGCTGGACACTTATAAGCCCCGCCCTGAGGCTTGGGCATTGGGCGACGGCCCCAATGATGTAACCATGCTTTTGGCGGCCGACCGCGCTGCACTGATAGCCAATCACCATATTGCCACCGAAAAGCTCTTGCCACATGGGCATGGGTTACATTTGACGAACCGCGAAGGGGCACTTGGTTGGCGCGACGCTATGGCAGTTTTCCTGAAGCGGGATTTCGGCTAAGCTTTGATGGTAGTTGTGTAAAGGACACGCTCCCATGTCCGATTTTTTTCAAAACGGCAATGTATCGACATTGCACAATCTGACCCGCCGCCCCGTGGAAGAGCTTGAGGCGGAGCTTGCCAATTTTGCGCGCAATCGACCGATAGGGCTGGTTCTGCCCAGCCTTTATTCCGAATTGGAAGGCCCGGCGCTTGAAAATATCGTCAATGAACTAAGCCAAGTGCCGTATTTGAGCCGCATCACCATCGGCCTTGACCGCGCCGATAAAGACCAATTTGCTCATGCCAAAGAATATTTTTCGCGACTGCCGCAAACTCATGATGTGCTATGGCATGACGGGCCGCGCCTGACCGCGCTGGATGAAGAATTGGCCGGATTGGGGCTGGCGCCGCCGGAACTCGGCAAGGGTCGCAATGTTTGGTATTGCTTCGGCTATATGCTGGCGGCGCGCGATGTCTTTGCCATCGGATTGCATGATTGCGATATTCTCACCTATGAGCGCGCCATGCTGGCGCGGCTGCTTTATCCGGTGGTCAATCCGGTTTTCCCGTATGTATTTTCCAAAGGCTATTATCCGCGCATTGACGGTGACCGGCTGGGTGGGCGCGTGACGCGCTTGCTCATCACCCCACTTTTGGCGGCTTTGCGCAAAGTATGTGGCGATAATAGCTATTTGCGTTTTCTTGACAGCTTCCGCTATCCGTTGGCCGGTGAATTTGCCATGCGCAGCCATGTGGTGGCCGATATCCGCATCCCTTCCGATTGGGGGTTGGAAATCGGCGTTTTGTCGGAAGTGCGGCGCAATTATTCCAACCGCGTCATCACGCAAGTCGATATTGCCGATAATTACGACCACAAACATCAAGAGGTGTCGGCTGAAGATGCAACGCGCGGCCTGTCGCGCATGAGCGTCGATATTGCCAAAGCCATATTCCGCAAGCTGGCGACCGATGGCGAAATATTCTCATCAGAAAAATTCCGCACGGTGAAGGCCACTTATTTCCGCGAAGCGCTTGACCGTATTGACAGCTATTCTAATGATGCATTGATGAACGGGCTGACGCTGGACCGCCATGCCGAAGAGGCGGCGGTCGAATTATTTGCGAAAAACATCATGCTGGCGGGCGAAACTTATCTTACCAATCCGATGGAAACGCCATTTCTGCCCAGTTGGAACCGCGTCAATGCGGCGGCTCCCGATTTTTTGGCGCGTTATGCCGAAGCGGTGCGTTTGGATAATGAGGTTTGATTTTCAAGCCTGATTTGAAATCCATACGGTTTGATAAGGGGCGAGCACCAATTCTTCATCATCGGGCAAAACGGCTGCCCCGCTCAGCAAATCAATCCAGCCGGCCGAGCCATAAAGATTCATATCGCGCAAGCTCAAAAGCTTCTGCTCGCGGGTGATATTGGTAACGACAAAAAGCGATTGCTGGCGGTCCAGGCTTTGCCGCCAAAAGCCGAACATGCCCGGCTTGATATGCAAGGTGAATTGCGTGGCATCGGGATGAAAGGCTGTTTGCTTTTTGCGAATGGCCAAACGGCGGCGCAATTCGAAAAATATTTGCGCCATTGCGGTGTCACCGGCCGCCAGTTCGGCATTGATTTGGCTGGCCTGCCATTGCGTGCGATTGAGCGAACGGTTTTGGCCGGTCTTGGCAGCGCGGGCTTCGTCATTTTCGGCGGCCAAAAAACTTTGCACATAAAAGGCCGGTATGCCCTCCAGCGACATCATAATGGTTTGCGAGGCGATGAAGCGGTCGATTTGAAACTCATCTTCTCCGTCTATCGTGCCTTTCAGGGCAGAAAATAAGGTCGTGTTCATTTCATAGGGCACTTCGCGCGCGCCGAAACTGCGCATGGTCAGCCGCCCGCCAAAGCCCTGCACGGCTTGGGTCATGCGGGTAATTTCTTCCGGTGGTAGCAGGCCTTCAACCGGGCGCAGGCCAATGCCGTCATGGCTGGCTGAAAAATTGAATATGGTGCAGCCTTTCGGCGTCGGTGCCGTGGCCATCATCCAGCGGCGCAAATAGCTGGAGCGCCCGGTCAAAAGCGCATGCACCAATAAGGGCGGCAGCGAAAAATTGTAAATCAAATGCGCCTCATTACCATTGCCGAAATATTCCAAATTCTCATGTGCCGGCACATTGGTTTCGGTAATCAGCCAAATATTCTCCTCCATATGATCAATCAGCGTACGCATCAGTTTTATGATTTCATGCGTCTCGGCCAAATGTAGGCAATTAGTGCCCGCTTGCTTCCACAAAAAGCCGACCGCATCGAGGCGAAACACGCGCACTCCCTTATCAATATAAAACCGCAGGAGACGAATGAACTCGCAGAGTAAATCAGGATTGGAAAAATCAAGATCGACCTGGTCGGGACCGAATGTGCACCAGACCAGTTTTTCGCCGGCTGCGGTTTCATGCGCATGCAGGAGCGGCGTCGGGCGCGGGCGAATGACTGCGCTGATATCATCTTGCGGCGCGGCGGTTTTGATAAAATCACGTCCGGGCGCTTCATCATTAAGAAATTGCTGAAACCATTCATGGCTGGCTGAAGCGTGATTGATGACGACATCAGACATAAGCCGGAAGGTTTCGCCAATAGCGGCAATATCGTCCCAATCGCCCAAATCGGGGCGCACGGTTTCATAATCGCTGACGGCAAAACCGTCATCTGAGGTAAAGGGGAAAAACGGCAATATATGCACGCCGGACACGATGTTCTTCAAATGGCCGGTCAAAAAGTCCAGCGTGTTTTGCAAAGGCCGTTTGTCATCCGACAAAATCGTGTCGCCATAGGTGATGAGAAAGCTGTCTTCTTGCGACCATGGTGCTGTTTTATCCGCCCCGTTTTCGCTTTGGGCCTGTGCATTGGAGGCCAGCCCAAAAGCGGCGCACAGTTTCAGGCTCAATGCATCAGCATCTTCTTGCGGGTAAATAAACTCAATATGGCGGGTCAGAATTTCGCGCAGCACAAGACGGCCTATTCGTTCGATTCATCCCCTAGGGGATAATAATCATAGCTGCTCGTTCGGCCAATAACAAAATCGGCGCGCGGCGTTAAATATTCCCAAATACCCAGTGTCCAGCTTTGGTAATGGGCACAAAATGCAGCAACCGCGGCGCGGTCGGCAAATTGCCAGACCCCGCTTGCCGCCGCATTGTCTTGTTCCTGCCGCCAACGGCTGTCAATCACTGCCTCGAAATCTTCTTGCCGCAGCAACATAAGGGCATCGCATTTATCCCATAAAGGCTGATAGGCGCGCGCTGCTTCTCGCGACCATGCTTTCCATATGGCGTCGCCATCATGCGCCGCTTCCCAGTCATTTTCCGGCACCGCCCCGATGCAATCGGCATGGCCGCCAACACACCAACCTTCCAAAAGCACAAAATCAGGGCGCGCGCTTACCATTACATCATCAAGCCTGTCATCATGGCTTTTGCTGAAGCGTGGCACAGCCAAAGGCGTTGCCATACTGATGCTGTCAAGCTTGGCCAAAATATCGGCGAGCCGCGCCACATCATGTGTGCCGGGCACGCCACGTGTGGCGCATAGCGGGTGAATCTCATCGGCCAGTTTTTGTCGCTTGGCTTTGGACAGGTAAAAATCATCGAGCGACAGCGTGAGGGCGACTTTTCCCTGCACCGCCAATTTTTCACCAAGCGCTTTACACAGTGTCGATTTACCGACGCCCTGACCGCCCGATATGCCGAACACAAATGGCTTTTGATTGTTTTGCGCGACAAGAAACGCGCCTAAGTCTTCGACCAATGCGTCGAGCTTCATGATTTGCGCCTCACATAAAATTGCGGGTTTTTAGCCAGTCAGAGACTTGTCTGACCGCCCCGTCCAATAAATCACGCCTTTCAATATAATAATGATCGGCACCTTGAATATCGATATGGCTTTTGTCAGAACTGCTCAGCGCCGCATAAAGACGCTGCGCATGGCTCGGTGTACAGGCCAAATCGGCCGTATTATTGACGACCAAAGCAGGCACGGTGACGCGTGCGGCATTGGTAAGCCCGTCAGCCGGGCTGTCATCATAGCTCCATTGCGACAACCATGACCGTAAAGTGGTGAAGCGCGCCAGCCCGACCGGCCCGTCATTGGCAACAGCCGGCTCGCCCAAATAGCAGCTATAGGGGGTGCGGTCGGACGGGTCTTGTGTCGGGTCGGTCCAACGTAAATCCGCCATGGTGCCGTGCACGCAAAAGGCTTGTTCGTGATTTTCGCGGCCCGATGCGCGCAAATCGGCCAATGTCTCTTTCACCCAAGCGGTGATGCGGCGATTGCGCGCCAGCTGTTCGGCGCGATAGCGCGTTACATAGGCCGCATCATAGGGCGGCCGATTCGGATTGTCGGGGTCGTAAATGTTCAATTCCGCATCGCGTTGGAAAGGTGCAGCCTCATCACTGATGGACGGGTCCATCCATTCGGTCAAAGTGACGGCGCGGCTGACATGCGCCGCCAAAAGCAAAACCGCATCGGCGGCCGGCAGCTCGGCTTTGGATAAATCATAAGGGTCACCGGCGGCGGTGTGTTTCAGCCGCGTGCCGGTTGCTTGGTCTTGATAGAATAAAGACAGCGAGCCGCCACCCGACCAGCCGCCAAGAACGATTTTTTTATAACCGAATTTTTCTTTTGCATGGGCAATCACCGCGCCCAAATCATGGACGCATTTTTCCATAAGCAGCGCGCTGTCATTACCGCGATAGCGCGTATTGGCATAAATCACATGATGGCCGATATGCGCCAGCGCATTGACCATAGGCAAAAACGAGCCGCCGCCAATGGGATGGGAAAAAACAATTGCCGTATCGGATTTTGTGTCAGGCGTAATGCGCATGGCTTCCACCGCCACCATGCCAACGGCGCCGCCATAGACATCTTTAAAACCCGTATCCTCTTCAAACACCACCATATAGGGCAGACGCTGAACCGACATATTGCTCTTTCTCCGCGCTTAAAATAGGCTTTCAGTCTGACAGATTGCGGAGGCGATGCAAATGATTAAGGCAAGCGGCATTCACCATATTGCGATTATGGCGGATGACATTAAAAAACATATTGCGTTTTTTTCAGATGTGCTGGGATGTCGACTGAGCGCGATTTTCGATATGCATGGCGTGCCGGGCGGCTTGCATGCCTTCATGCACTTAAACGACCATTCATATTTTTCCATTGTTGAATTGCCCGAAGCGGCCAATGTGCCGATTGAATTGGGTGTTACCCATGCCGGCACGGGGGCCGGGGTCAGCGCCCCGGGCACCATGCAACATTTGGCCTTTCGCGTTGATAATGCCGATGAGTTGATTGCCATGCGTGACCGCATTCGCACCAAAGGCGTCAATGTTATCGGCCCGCTCGACCACGGCATGTGCCAATCCATTTATTTTGCTGGTCCCGATAATATGGCGCTGGAAGTGGCCTGCCCGGGAGTGGAATTGGATGCGGCGCAATGGGTTGACCCGAGCGTCTTGGAAAAAGCCGGCATTTCGCCTGAAGAAGCGCAAAGCTATATGATGCCGGACAGCTATCAAGGAGAGGGCGGCGCGGTGGCGCAACCGCCTTATGATGCGGAAAAACCGCATATGCCTTATCCGGCTGAGATTTATCAAAAAATGCTGGAAACGCCAGATGAGGTGATTATCGCCGCGGGTTCATATGCCGAACCGCCGGTCAAATCGGGGGAATGAAGGTTTTTTGAAGAAGGGCGGCTTTGCAAGGCTTTACGCCTTTAATTAAAGCGGCTAGCGTTATCAGATTGCTTGGGAGGGTATGATGAATTTGGATTTTGCAACGACTTCACTATTGGCGAATATGATGCTCAATGAGGCGCCGCCAATGCACACATTGAGCGCGGAAGAAGCGCGTCTGGTCTTTTCTGAAATTTATCGTTCCATGCCGCCGGGGCCGGAATCCGTATCATCTGAAGATGTAAATATTGCCGTTGAGGGCGGCGAGATTCGTGGTCGTGTGCTGACCCCGCAAGGTGAGGCGCAATCGGTAATGGTTTATTATCATGGCGGCGGCTGGGTCATCGGTAATATTGACGATTATGATTTGGTCGGTCGCCATTTGGCGGAAAAATGTAAATCCATTGTCGTCATGGTCGATTATCGCAAAAGCCCTGAGCATAAATATCCGGTGCCGATGCAAGATTGCTATGCGGCGCTTAATTGGGTTGACGCCAATCGAAAGAATATCGGGGCCGAAAACCTGCCCCTGATTGTTGCAGGCGACAGTGCCGGTGGTAATTTATCGGCCGTTATGGCGCAAAAAACCGTGGCCGAAAACGGCCCGAAAATCGATCTGCAAATCTTGATCTATCCGGTGACGGACGGGCGCATGCAGAGCGAAAGTTTCACTGCCGAAGATAAGCAGCTCTTCTTGAATGCCGAGCTCATGACGTATTTTTGGCAGCATTATGCCGATGACAAACAGCGTCTTGAAGCTAGCGCCTCACCGCTTTTGACCGAAGATATGAGCGGCGTGGCACCGGCCATTGTGCTGACTGCCGAGTTTGACATTTTGGTCGATGAAGGCAAAGCCTATGCCGACAAGCTGGCGGCCGCCGATAAGCTGGTCGCCTATAAATGCTTTGCCCAGCAAATGCACGGCTTCTTTGCCATGCCTGACGCTTTGCCGGTCGGCTTTGAAGCGATGGATTGGGTGGCGCGCGAAATTGACGGCCACTTAAATCCGGCCGAGACGGTCGATGCGGTGGTGGTCGGGGCCGGTTTTTCGGGCATGTATCAGCTGCACAAATTGCGCGATATGGGGCTGTCGGTGAAAGTGTTTGAAGCCGGCGAAGATGTCGGCGGCACTTGGTATTGGAACCGCTATCCGGGCGCGCGCGTCGATATTGAAAGCATGGCCTATTCTTTTTCATTCTCAAAAGAGCTGGAGCAAGATTGGGTATGGTCAGAAAAATATTCGCCCCAACCCGAATTATTGCGTTATGCGCAACATGTGGCCGAGCGCTTTGATCTGAAGCGCGACATTTCTTTCAATACGCGCGTCGCCAGCGCCCATTTTGACGAGGATAATGACCAATGGCTGGTCACCACTGAGTGTGGTCGGCGCGTGCGCGCGCGCTATTTGGTGATGGCGACCGGCGTTTTGTCAGCCGCCAAAACGCCTGATATTGCGGGGCGCGACAGCTTTAAGGGCGAGACTTATCAAACCGGCCTATGGCCGAAAGAAGGGGTTGATTTCACCGGCAAGCGGGTCGCCATTATCGGCACAGGCTCATCGGCCGTGCAATCGATACCGCTCATTGCCGAAGAGGCTGACGAGCTGGTGGTTTATCAGCGCACCGCCGCTTATTCGACACCGGCTTTTAACCGCCCGTTGACCAATTCGGAAATCGACACGATGAAGGGCAATTATGACCAATATCGCCAAGAGCAAAGGCTCAGCCCGGCCGGTATCATCAATCCCGAGCGGCAATTGGAGCGGGTGATGGATGTGCCGAAGGAAGAGCGCCAAAGGCGTTTTGAAGAGGCTTGGGATGAAGGCTTGTTGACCGGTCTGATGTCAACATTCTCAGACATTCAGCTGGATGAAGAAGCCAATCATGAGGTTGCCGAATTTATTCGCGACCGCATTCGCAATACGGTACAGGACCAGCAAACGGCTGATGATTTGACGCCGAAAGCCTATCCTTATGCGACCAAGCGACCGTGTATCGATACCAATTATTACGAGACTTATAACCGCGAAAATGTCTCTTTGGTCAATTTGCGGCGCACGCCGATTGAAACCATTACCGAAAACGGCATTGAAACCAGCGACGGCGCGCGCGAATTTGACGCCATTGTCTATGCTACCGGCTTTGATGCCATGACCGGTCCGCTTTTACGCGTCGATATTCGAGGCCGCGGCGGCAAGCGTCTGGTAGATGCCTGGATTGACGGGCCGCGCAGTTATTTGGGCATTGCCATTCACGGCTTCCCCAATCTGTTCACCATTACCGGCCCGTCCAGCCCCTCGGTTCTGTCCAATATGCTGGTCTCTATCGAGCAGCATGTCGATTGGGTGTCGGATTGCATTGCTTGGATGAATGAGAACGGCAAAACCGCCATTGAGCCGTCCGATGCGGCCGAGCGCGATTGGGCCGAGCATACGGCGCATTTGGCCGGTATGACGCTGTTTCCGCAAGCCGATAGCTGGTATATGGGGGCCAATGTGCCGGGCAAGCCGCGCATGTTCCTCGCCTATGTTGGCGGGGTCGGGGCCTATCGCTTGATTTGTGACCAGATTGCCGCGACCGGCTATCACGGGTTTGACGTCCAGTAAATTACCGGTCAGCTTTTGACCGGCCCACCCGCTTCGGCCCATTCGCTGAAGCCGCCAATATTGACGACATTGTCAAAGCCCATATCTTTCATGGTCTTGCCGGCAAGGGCGGCCATGCCGCCGGCCCCGCAGACCAGATAAAAGGTCTTGGCTTTGTCGAAAATCGGATTGAACATCGGGCTGTCTTCATCGGCGACAAATTCAAAGAGGCCGCGTGGAATATGATGCGCGCCGTCAATCGTGCCGCTTTCGGCAATCATATATTGGTCACGCACATCGATAAAAACCGCGTCCTTATCGCCGATATGAGCGAGTGCCTCTTGGCCGCTTATGCGCGGCACCACCGCATTTGCTTCTTCCATATAATCCATCATTTTTTTCATCGCTTCATCCTCCCAAATGTCGCTTATTATACCCCAGTGCGTCAGTATTGTCGCACCTTTGCGGCATATGCTTGGCAAGTCGCACGCTTTATCCCATAGTAATGGGTAAAGGGAGATTCTCATGTCCGATAGCGAAATGCATTATGATGAGCAAGATTTAACCGCTTTTTCGGAAACGGCGACGGCTTGGTTCGCCGAAAACACGCCGCGCGATGTTGATTTCATGCTGCCATTGACCTTTATGGAAGTCGGCACGGATCAGCAGTTTAATTTCTTGCGCGACTGGCAAAATAAAGTTTATGAGGCGGGTTATTTGGGTGCGCATTGGCCGAAAGAATATGGTGGCGGCGGCTTGCATCCGAAGTTCCAAGACGCTGCAACGCGCGCCATGGCGCAGGCGCGCACGCCGATTATGCTCAATGCCATCGGTTTGAATTGGACCGGCCCGCTATTGCTGGATCGTGGCTCTGAGGAAGAAAAGCAAAAATATATTAACGGTATTTTATCGGCCGAGACGATTTGGTGTCAGGGCTTTTCGGAGCCGGAAAACGGCTCTGATTTGGGTAATGCGCAAACCCGCGCCGTGAAAGATGGTGATGATTATGTCATTAACGGCTCAAAAATTTGGACGACGCAGGGCAATTATGCCGATTATATGATTTTGCTGGCACGCACCAATCCTGACGCTGAAAACAAATATAAGGGGCTGAGCTTTTTCCTCGCACCGATGAAGGGTGCCGATGTGAAAGGGGGCAGTGTTGAAACCGTGCCGATTAAAAAATTGACCGGCGAATACGGCTTCACGCAAACCTTTTTCACCGATGCCCGCATTTCCGCCGATTGCTTGATGGGGGCGGAAGGTGAGGGCTGGCTGATTGCCATGCAGACGCTGGAATATGAACGCGGCGCGCGCGCCGGTCAGGCCGGTGGCCATGTTATGATGATGTCAGACCCGAGCGATATTATCCGCCTGGCGCGCGAGGCCAAGCTTAATGGTAAACCGGCCATTGACGATCCGGCTGTGCAGGAAGAATTGGTGGCGCTGATGACCGAGGCGCGCGCTTTGGGGCTGAACAGCCGCCGCGACAAAATTCGTCCGCTGGCGCAAGACCGTCCCATGTCGCTGGCGCTCGGCTCGAAATTGGCGAGCACGGATTTTTACCAACGTCTCAACGCTTTCGCCATCACCTTGCAGGGCACAAGGGCGGCTTATTATGTCGGCGATGGCAGCGCCCATGATAATGGCTTGTGGCAGCGCGGCTATTTGAACAGTTTTTCCGCGACCATTGGCGGTGGCACATCGCAAATTCAGCGCAATATTATCGGCGAGCATGTGCTCGGCCTGCCGAAAAGCTGATAGGCCTCACCTCAGACAGGAGACTACCCCATGTCCGCATTTGATAATGCCCGAATTGCGCCGCGCATCGGCCTGAGCGAAGAACAGGCACAGCTTTTGAATATTGCCGAAAGTTTTTGCCGCGATAAATCGCCTGTCGATAAAGTGCGCGTCCTGATTGACGACGAAGACGGCTTTGACGCCGCTTTATGGGACGAGATTGCCGAATTGGGTTGGCTCGGCATTGGTGTGCCGGAAAATTATGGCGGCATTGGCTTGGGCATGGCTGAGCTTGTGCCGCTGGTTGAACATATGGGGCGCAGTTTAATGAACACGCCCTTTGTGCCGACTGTCTTGGCCGCGCAGGCTGTGCTGCGCGGCGGCGCGGAAGCGCAAAAAGAAGAATATTTACCGCAAATTGCGGCCGGGGCAGCGGCCAGCTTGGCGCTTTGCGAAGACCATGCAGATTGGAATTTGCAAAATCTCGGCGTCACGGCAACATTGAAAGACGGCGCGCTTGATTTGAGCGGCAAAAAATATCTCGTTTTGCACGCCGCCACGGCGCAATTGGTGCTCGCTTCGGTTGCTTTGGACGGGCAACCCGCTTTGGTCATTATCCCGGCCGACGCCTTGGCCGGGCGCATCACGCGCGAAAAAATCATCGATGACACGCAGCGCGCATTTGCGCTTGATTTGGATGGGCTCACCCTGCCCGAAGCGGCGCTCATGCCGGTCGAATTGGCGGTTGAAGCATTGGCCCATATTGAGCAAGCGGGTGCGCTTTTATGGGCGGCCGATATGTGCGGCGGGGCTTATGCGTGCATTGATTACACGCTTGATTATCTCAAAACCCGTAAGCAATTCGGTAAGCTCATCGGCTCTTATCAGGCGCTGAAACATTCGATTGTTGACGCGCATCAGGCCTATGAAAAAGCCCGCTCGCATCTTTATTCCGCGGCCCATGTGTTTGGCGAGCAGGGCGAGGGCGATATGGCGGTGCATATGGCAAAAGCCGAAGCGGGCGAGGCTTATTCCTTTGCTGCCGACCGCGCCATTCAATTTCATGGCGGGTTCGGTTTTACCTATGATTGCGATGCCCAACTTTATCGCCGCCGCGCCATTATGGGCTGTGCGCTGTTTGGCGATGCGCGCTATCACCGGCGCAAAATTGCCGCTTTGATGTTCTGAAACTAGAAAGAAAAGCGTTTTACATATTTTATCTGCACGGCCGGTAAGGCAAAGGCGCCGCGACGGTCTTCATCATAGCGCCGATAATCGGTCCACGCCAAACCGGTGCCGCAATGATATTGCCGCCGAAACCCGTCATAACATGGCTGTTCGCTAATTTTTCCGCCCACAAGCAGCACATTATCGACGCGCAGTGAGATCATGGTCTTCGGGGCGAGCGCAATGGCCGCGCCAAAGCCGAGGCTCAAAAGCGGCTCAGCTTGGTAAAGCCGCGCCTGATAGCCGCCATCCATCGCAATCGGCAACAGCCAGTTAATCTGTTTGCCCCCCGTTTTGGTAAATATGGCGCGGGCCGAGAAAGTCGGTTTGTTGGTCTGGTAAAAACCCGACACATCATAAAGCTGCCCGTTCAGGCCGGTAAATTTGCCCTGCCAAACCTTCGAACCGGTATGGCGGCTTTCCGCCTGCAAGCTCAAAAGCCGCCAAATATTGCCGCTTTCAGCGTGCACAGGCAGCGCGCTGAGGAGCCACATCATCAAAAAAGAACATATCCACCGCATTTGCTATTCCGCCGTCAATTGCCCCTGCGGGCTCAATGCATTGCTGAGGTCAAGCTTGCCGCGACCGAATATTGCATCCGTGCCGGGGTCGCCAATATCTTCGGCGGTCGATAACAGCAATTCTTTTAACTGAAAGCCGCTCAGCCCCGGGAATTTATGGCGAATGAGCGCAGCCGCACCCGACACGCGCGGTGCGGCAAAAGAAGTGCCTGCCATGTCGCCCGATGAAAGGACATCATCATGCGCGACAATAAAATCTTCGCCCATATCGCCCGCCGAATGGCTGTAATCAGCCAATGCCGTGCCGTCATCGGTCAGCGAGCCGACCCATATATAGGCCTCACTATCTTCAACGCCCAATGCCCGCTGGCGGTGCACGACGGCGGGATAGAAGGAACATTCTTGAATCCGTTTATCGGGGCAATAAGTGCCGGAATTACCGGCAGAGAAGACAAATAACATTTTCTCATCATATATGTTAGTGCCGGTAATTTTATAGCGCAGCGACACCCAATTGCTGACATTGGCGTCGAAATTCGTGTCTTCTTCGCCGGTTAGATGGCTGAAACGCGCCGAGCCCCAACTATTATTGATGATATGCACATCTTGGGCGTTAAGATTTTGAAACGCATCTTCCGCCGCTTGCTGGGTCAGGGTGAAATTATAAGTCGTCAATTGCGCTTCCGGGGCAACAGAATTGATGACCAGCGATACTTTATCGCCATGCGTGTCCAATATTTCATTGCTGTTGAACTCATCGAGCACGCCGACTTTCACATCCTTGCCGGTCCAGCCCGATTGCCATTGGCTGCGGGCATTGGTGTCGCGCGTGGCAATCGGAACCGTGAAATTGGGGTTTTCTGCCGCATGGGCATCCAAAAGGCTGTCAAATGTGCCATAGGCCCAATTTGCTTTTTCACCCAAAAACAGCCCGGCAATGGCATTGTCTTCGCTCGATGGTGTGCCAAGATAAAAATCGTCGCCAAATTCATCAGTGTAATCTTCGCCGTCATCACCATTGCCGCCGGAGCCGCCACTGCCCCCCGAACCGCCGCCTATGCTTGCGGTTTCAATGGTTTCCACATCTTGCGTAAATTTCTTGCACCCGCTCGTGGCAAGTGTGGCCGCCAGAACCAGCAGCAGACAGACATAACGCAAATTGGCCGAACGAATGACCATTTTTTTCAACACACCACGCAACACATACACACAATGGATTATCGCGTGATTTGATGCTATTCGACAAGGCGATGAATCGCCTCATAGCGGATCTGTTGCAAAATGAACGAGCTGAAACAAAGATTTAACAATATGGCGGCGCTGGTTGATGAAGCCAGCCTGCTGCTGGATAGCAAGAGCAATGTGGTGTTCGCCAATGACCAAGCATTGGCGCTTTTGGGTGCGCATATTGTCGGCTATCCGATTGATCGGTTCTTGCGCCATCCCGATTTTGCCCAAGCCTTGCGTCTGGCGCATGAGGAAGCACGCATGAGTTCGCTTGATTATACATTAATGGATCAAGTGCGCCGTGCTTTCACTCTACGCTTGGCACAATTTGATTCCGACCATGTGCTGCTGGTCATTTTTGACGGCACAATGAGCGTGTCGGTCGACCGCATTCGCTCTGATTTTGTTGCCAATGTGAGCCATGAATTGCGCTCGCCGCTGACCGCACTTTTGGGATTCATCGAAACCTTGCAAGATGGTGCGATAGATGAAGGCGATAGTCGCGATCATTTTTTGGCTATTATGCAGGCCGAGGCAGGGCGCATGCAGCGTTTGATTGATGATTTGTTGTCGCTGTCGCGCGTCGAAGCCGAAGAGCACCGTCCTCCCGATGATGATGTTGCCCTCATGCCTTTGCTGGAAGAACTGGCCTCGGCCATGCGCGATGAGGCGGCCAGACAGGGCAAAATACTGACAATCAACGTGGCCGATGATTTGTCCGATTCTGATTTACGTGTCTGCGGCGCGCGCGATGAATTGCGTCAAGTATTTCAAAATTTGGTCGAAAACGCCATTCGCTATGGTTCGACGGAAAGCGAAATTAAATTGCTGGTCAGTATCGGTCGCTTGGCATCCGGTCAAAGCCGCAAAAATTTGCTGCGTGTGCAGATCATCAATCAGGGCGAAACCATTGCCCCGGAACATTTGGCACGGCTCACTGAACGTTTTTACCGAATCGATAAAGGGCGGTCGCGACAAATAGGCGGTACCGGGCTCGGATTGGCCATTGTGAAGCATATTGTCAACCGCCATCGCGGGCGCTTGCGTATTTCCAGCGAGGCCGGGCAGACCACGGCTTCCGTCACTTTGCCGCGTTTTTCTGACAGCTGAGTCTTTCTTCCACAGGCAGAAAAAAGCGGTGTCACAAAACTGTAACATTTCTGACACAAAGTTTTCGCCACGCGAAGCGAATTTGCTGCCACCGGTGTCACAAGGCCATCGGCATCAAGTAATTGGAGATGATGATGAACAAGTTCAAACTGGCAATGGCGGCTCTTATTGGCGCAGCCATGACAAGCGGCGTGCAAGCCCGCGATCAAATTGAAATTGTGGGTTCGTCGACCGTGTTTCCCTTCGCCACAGCCGTGGCTGAGCAGTTCGGCCGAACCTCTAAATTTAAAACACCGGTGATTGAATCGACCGGCTCAGGCGGCGGCATGAAATTATTTTGCGCCGGTATCGGCTTGGAGCATCCCGACGTGACCAATGCCTCGCGCCGCATTAAGGAAAAAGAATTCAAAAAATGCCAAGCCAATGGCATTGATTTGACCGAGATTGTTATCGGCTTTGACGGCATTGTGCTGGCCAATGCAAAAGGCGCACCGCAATTGGAACTGACGCGCCAGCAAATTTATCTGGCGACGGCCAAAATGGTGCCGGATCCGAACAGGCCGTGCCAGTCAAATTGGTGCGAGCCGGTGAAGAACCCGTATCAAAAATGGAGCGATATTGACGCTTCCTTGCCCAATGCCAAAATTGAAATTCTCGGCCCTCCGCCGACTTCGGGCACACGCGATGCATTTCAGGAATTGGCCATGTCAAAAGGCGCCAATGCTTTCCCGCATATGAAAAAGCTGAAAAAATCAGATAAGAAAATGTGGAAAAAATTGACCCGCACGGTGCGCGAAGACGGTGCGTGGATCGATGCCGGTGAGAATGACAATTTGATGGTTTCGAAATTGGCGGCCAATCCGAAAGCCGTGGGTGTTTTCGGTTACAGCTTCCTTGACCAAAATTCGGATAAGATCAAAGGGGCGATTGTTGAAGGCATCCAGCCGACTTTCGAGAATATCGCGGAAGGAAAATATCGCATTTCCCGCTCGCTTTATTTCTACATTAAGCATGCCCATGTCGGGACCGTGCCCGGCATTCTTGAATATGTCGCTGAATTTACCAGCGAAAAAGCCTTTGGTGAGGACGGCTATCTGCTCGATAAGGGTCTGATTCCGCTGCCGTCATCAGAGCGTCAAAAATATCGCAAAGATGGAAAGAATCTGACCAAATTGGCGATGTAAATTCATCCATGAGCCGGCTTTGGATTGGCCGAGGCCGGCTCATTTTTTAAAGGCCCATTTATGAGCATCAGCTTTCTCTTTTTATGTCTTTTGGGCCTCGGCGCATTTTCGTTTCTTTTCGGTCGCCGTCGCATTCGCGGATTGACCGCCATGACCGGTGTCAAACAGCATTCGCGCGATGTTTATCACGGCAGCTTTGTCGTCATTTGCGCGGTGTTATTGCCGCTTATTATCCTCTTGGCCTGGTCCGGCCTGTCGCCGCTTCTCATCGATGCCATGCTGGAAGATTTCCTGCGCCGCCAATCGCCCGATTTATCCATTGGCGAAATGGGCGTATTGATTGCCAAAGTGAAAGCCTATTTTGTCGGTTCACTGCCGGAAGCTTTTGCTGATGAGCTTATTCGAAATGGCGCGGATTATTTTGCCGCGCTGGTGGATTATTCCACCACGGCGCGTAGTTTTGTCGTTTTACTGTTAAGCCTATGTGGTGCGGCGCTGGGCTTGCGTCTTTTGGCGCCGCGTTTTACCGCGCGTCCGGCCGTTGAGCGGGTCTTTGAAATTGTCATGATTGTCGCCTCGGCGATTGCCATTTTGACGACCATAGGCATTGTACTGTCGCTGATTTTCGAAACTTTGCGTTTTTTCGACACAGTGCCGGTAATGGAGTTTTTGTTCGGGCTGAGCTGGTCGCCGCAAATCGCCATTCGCGAAGACCAAGTTGGCGGCTCGGGGTCATTTGGCGCCATTCCGCTTTTCGCCGGCACAATGATGATTACCTTTATCGCCATGTTGGTGGCCGTGCCTATCGGCCTCATGTCGGCGGTTTATTTGTCGGAATATGCCAATCCGAAATTGCGCGGCATTGCCAAGCCGGGCATTGAAATTTTGGCCGGTATTCCCACCGTTGTTTACGGCTTTTTCGCCGCCCTGATGGTGGCCCCGTTTTTGCGCGATAGCGGGGCTGAGATTGGCCTCACATTATCATCGGAAAGCGCGCTGGCGGCCGGTTTGGTAATGGGGATTATGATTATTCCGTTTATTTCATCGCTATCCGATGACGTCATCAACGCCGTGCCGCAAACCCTGCGCGATGGCGCGGCCGCGCTCGGGGCGACGCAATCGGAAACCATTTGCCAAGTCGTGCTACCCGCTGCCTTGCCGGGCATTGTCAGCGCCATATTGCTGGCCATGTCGCGGGCCATAGGTGAGACCATGATTGTGGTGATGGCGGCCGGCGTGGCAGCCAATTTGACCGCCAATCCGTTTGAGAGCGTGACCACAGTGACGGTGCAAATCGTCATGCTTCTGGTCGGTGACCAAGAATTTGACAGCGCCAAAACATTGGCCGCTTTCGCCCTCGGCTTGGTTTTGTTCTTCATCACGCTTTTGCTCAATGTGTTGGCACTCTATGTCGTCAACCGCTTTAAGGAACAATATGACTGATTATTCGGACCCTGATTTCCGCGCCGCGCGGCTGAAAAAACGCTATCAAGCCGAGAAGCGTTTCCGCGCCTATGGTATGGCGGCCATTATCACGGCCGGTTTGATTTTGGTGTTTTTGCTGGGGTCGATTATCTATTCCTCCTTACCGGCTTTTTCGCATCACCAAGTGCGTCTCGATATCAATATATCTGAAGACTATGTCGTCGCCGATGCACCGGAAGAGGGTAATTATTTGGGTCTGGTGCGGGCTGCCCTGCGCGACCATTTCCCGCAAGTGACAGGGCGGCGCGACAAGCGGGCGCTCTATAAAATTCTTTCCATTGGCGCATCGGATGCGGTCGAAGACCGCGTCAAAAATGATCCGCGCCTTATCGGCACGCAAATCAGCCTTTATGTGCCGCTATCGGACGATATTGATTTAATGTTGAAAGGCTTGATTGATCGCAATTTGCCCGAAAGCGACCGCATCGTGTCTGACCGCGATTTGGCTTTTGTCGATAAGCTGGCCGAAGAAAATCGCATTGAGCGCAAATTTGCCTTTGCGCTGTTCACCAATGGCGACAGCCGCGAGCCGGAAATGGCAGGCATTAAGGGCGCGCTTGCCGGGTCGCTTTGGACTTTATTGGTAACGCTGATTGTCAGTTTTCCGCTTGGTGTCTTGGCGGCGATTTATCTCGAAGAAGTGGCGCCGAAAAACCGTTTCACCGCTTTGATTGAAGTCAATATCAATAATCTTGCCGCCGTGCCGTCCATTGTTTATGGGCTTTTGGGGCTGGCCGTGTTCATCAATTTCTTTCATTTGCCGCGCTCGGCGCCCTTGGTGGGTGGTTTGGTTTTGGCGTTGATGACTTTGCCGCGCATCATTATTCCCACGCGCGCCGCTTTCGCCGCCATTCCGCCTTCGATTCGCGAAGCGGCTTTGGGGGTCGGCGCGTCGCGCACACAGGTCATTATGCATCACGTCTTGCCGCTCGCCATGCCGGGTATTCTGACCGGCACGATTATCGGTCTGGCGCAGGCGGCAGGCGAAACCGCGCCGCTTTTGATGATCGGCATGATGGCCTTTATTGTTGATGTGCCGACCGAAGTGACGGCCAAAGCGACCGTCTTGCCGGCACAAATCTATATGTGGGCCAATAATCCCGAACGCGCCTTTGTGGCCCGCACCAGTGCCGGAATTGTGGTATTGTTGACCCTGCTTTTGGTGGTCAATGCGGCGGCCATTTATTTCCGCAGACGATTTGAGAAGCGATGGTAAAATGAAGATGAGTGAAAGCCAAAAAGTAAAAATCAAAGCACGCAATGTGACCGTACATTATGGCGAGGCGCGCGCATTACACGGCATTGACCTTGATCTCAATGCCAATGAAGTGACCGCGCTGATCGGCCCGTCAGGCTGTGGCAAGTCGACTTTCTTGCGCTGCATCAACCGCATGAATGATGTGATTGACGGCTGCCGCGTCGGCGGCACGGTGAGCATTGATGAACAGAATATTTATTCCGATGCCGTTGATGTGGTGGAATTGCGCGCCCGTGTCGGCATGGTGTTTCAAAAACCCAATCCGTTTCCGAAATCAATTTATGACAATGTTGCTTATGGCCCGCGCATTCACGGCATGGCACCAAGCCGTAGCGAGCTTGACCATATTGTCGAAACCAGCCTCAAGCGCGCCGGGCTTTGGGACGAGGTCAAAGACCGTTTAAGCGCTTCGGGCACCAGCCTGTCGGGTGGTCAGCAGCAGCGCTTATGCATTGCCCGCGCCATTGCGGTCAATCCCGATATTGTGCTGATGGATGAACCGTGCTCGGCGCTTGACCCGATTGCGACGGCGGTTATTGAAGAATTAATGGAAGAATTGCGGCGCGATTACACGATTGTGATCGTCACCCATTCCATGCAGCAGGCGGCGCGCATCTCGCAGCGCACCGCTTATTTTCACCTCGGCGATTTGGTCGAGCACGGGCAGACGCAAGCGATTTTCACCAATCCGGAAAACCAGCAAACCGAAGCCTATATTTCAGGGAAAATCGGATAATGAATGACGAGCATATAGTTTCTTCTTTTGACCGCGACCTTGCCGAGCTGAACCAAATGGTGGCACGTTTGGGCGGCATGGCCGAGCAGCAATTTGCCGCCGCCATTGATGCGCTGGAAAATCGCAATGCTTCCTCGATTGAAACCATTATCACTAAGGATGGTGAGCTTGACCAATTGGAGAAGGATTTGAACGATCGCGCCATTGAGGTGATTGCGACGCGCGCGCCCATGGCCACCGATTTGCGGCGCATTTTATCGGCCGTAAAAATCGCTGCCGTGCTTGAGCGCGTCGGCGATTATGCCAAAAACATTGCCAAGCGCAGCCTTGTCATTATTTCCGATGAGACCAATCGCAGCGATACGATTTCAGTCGGGCGCATTGCCGATATCGTGCAGGGCATGTTGCGCGAGGCGCTTGATGCCTATGCCACGGCCAATGCCGATTTGGCGATGGAAGTATGGGAACGCGACCAAGAAGTCGACGCGCTTTACACCAGCCTGCATAGCGATTTACTCGGCGTTATTGCCAGCGGTTCGGAAGAGGCCAATGTCAGTTCACATTTTCTCTTTATTGCCAAAAATATTGAGCGCATAGGCGACCATACGACGGCGGTGGCCGAGCAGGTTTATTTTCAGGTCAATGGCGAAATGCCCAGTGATGAGCGCCCGAAGGCCGATGCGGCGAGCGGGGCGACCGAAACGGAGGCGTAAGCGAAACTCATGTCGGCTTCTATTTTAATTGTCGATGACGAACCGGCACAATTGGAATTGTTACGCTATAATTTGGAGAAGGCGGGTTTTCAAACCCTCCAGGCCGATAATGGGCGCACCGCAATCGAGCTTGTTGAGGAGACCACGCCCGATTTGGTGGTGCTCGATTGGATGATGCCGGAAGCTTCAGGCATTGATGTGTGCCGCGAATTGCGCGCCCGGTCGGCAACGCGGCTTTTGCCTATCATTATGCTGAGTGCGCGCGGTGAAGAAGGTGACCGCGCTTTGGGGTTGGATACGGGCGCAGATGATTATATTACCAAGCCGTTTTCGCCGCGCGAATTGGTGGCGCGGGTGAAAGCGCTATTGCGTCGCGCCCGCCCGTCGCTCTTGCAAGATGTGATGGAGTTTGACGGTTTGGTCCTCAACCCTGATACCATGCGGGTTGAACGCGATGGCGAGGTCATTCATTTGGGGCCGAAAGAGTTTCGTTTATTGTCGGTTTTGATGGAGCGCCCGGAGCGCGTGTTCAGCCGCGCGCAATTACTCGATAAGGTTTGGGGGCACGGCATTTATGTCGAAGATCGCACGGTTGATGTGCATATGAGCCGCTTACGCCGCGCTTTGAACAAAAGCGGTAAAAGCCGTGTAGCGCGTCGCGACATTATTCGCACCGTGCGCGGTACGGGCTATTCGCTGTCGCGTGAAAATTAAATCATTGGCGCGGCTGAAAGCTTGCTCTAACCTCTCCGGCAAAGGAGATAGTCCATGAGCAAAACCGTTGACTTTATTTTTGATTTCGCCAGCCCCAATGCCTATTTGGTGCATAAAATCGTGCCCGAAATCGAGGCGCGCACCGGTGCGCATTTCAATTATATTCCCTGCCTTTTGGGCGGTATTTTCAAGGCGACGGGCAATCAAGCGCCGATGATTGCCTTTGGCGGGATTAAGAATAAACCCGAATATGACGTGCTTGAAATGCAGCGTTTCATCACCCGCCATAATCTCACCGGCTTTAAGATGAATCCGCATTTTCCGGTCATATCGCTCATGTTGATGCGCGGTGCGCTGGTCGCCGAGCGCGACGGCTATTTGATGGCATATATTGATGCCATGATTGACGCAATGTGGGAGCAGGGCTTGAAACTCGATGATGCGGAAGTGCTGCATAAAGCGCTGGCCGATGCCGGTTTTGACGCCGATAAAATCATGGCCGATATGGACGATGATCCGATTAAGGCGAAGCTGATTGAAAACACCGAAGCCGCCGTTGCGCGCGGCGCCTTTGGTATTCCGACTTTTTTTGTCGGCGATGAGATATTTTTCGGCAAAGAACGCCTCGGCCAAGTAGAAGAATTGCTCGCTTAATTGAGCGGTGAGCCTTCTAATGTAATGCGATGCATTTCGCGGCGCGCGCCGTGATAATCATTGAGTGCATAATGCCAAGTGCAACGATTGTCCCAAATGGCGATAGAGCCTTCGGCCCATTTAAAGCGCGTCGTATGCTCCATCAAAGTGGCGTGCTGATAGAGGTAATCGAGCAGTGGCTTGCTTTCGGCCGCCGTCCAGCCCTCAAAATGTAGCGTAAAAGCCGGATTGACATAAAGCGCTTTGCGGCCGCTTTCAGGATGAGTGATGATGACCGGATGAACGGCATCTTGTGTCGCTTGTTCGGCATTCTCCAACACGCCGTCAAGCTCGGCGCGATAGGCCGATTGGTCGCCGAAAACATGGCGGCTTGAATGCACCGCATTCATCCCTTCCAATGTTTTTTTCAGCCCTGCTGATAATGACTCATAGGCCTTATACATACAGGCGAACAGCGTATCTCCGCCGACCGGCGGGGTTTCGCGAGCCAGCAAAATAGAACCCATAGCGGGAATTTGGTCATAGCTGTGATCGGTGTGCCAACCGCCGCCAATATTGGTCGCTTGGTCTTTTTCCTTGGTCACGGAAGCGATTTTTTCATAACCGGCAACTTTCGGAAAAAAGCGATTGACGTTTATCTCCCCCCAGCGCTCGGCAAATTCAATATGCTGCTCCGGCGTCATATTCTGGTTACGGAAGAACACCAGCCCATTGTCGATAAAAGCCGATTGAATGGCTTCAAAATCGGCTTCGCTCACACCTTTGCCGATATCGACATTGCCCAATTCGACCCCGACACCGCCGGAAACCGGTTTGATTTCAACTGTGCTCATCTCAAAACCCCCAATTTTTTTTACATTATAGGGCGAGCTTTCCGGCGCTGACAAGACCATGCGGGAGTGCTTTTACCCTCTGCCCCGACGGCATCGTCACATTATCAAGTGCAGGTTTGGCGGGAAAACCGCGGCTTGTGGTAATTTTGTGCGCATTTTTATGGTAAAAATAAGAGATGGGCAGTGATTCGAAAATTCACTGCGCCGCATGGTGCCTGCCCGCAAATATTGCTTGGGGCGTGCACCTTGTAAATGGGTGTTGACTGTATGAGTAGAGCCGAGGCGTTTCTTTCAGGTGCCGTGCAAATTGCCGGGCCGCTTTTGCGGCGCCAAGAGCGTATTGTGGCCGTCAAATTGCACCCGGATGCCGTTTCTGTGGTCCAATTACACCCGACTTTAGATGATTGGGAGATGGACCGGCTGGTCAGCTGGTCGCTGGAAAACGCCATTGGGCGCTCGCCGGTGCAGGATAATTTTTCCTATTTGGCCAATCAAATATCGGCGGCTGCGGAAGAGGCGGGGGTTGACGGCGTTGATGCGGGCATTTCCATTCCGCATTCGCTTTTCGATGTGCGGATTTTGCAACTTCCCTATATGGAAGAAGACGAGCTTGCCGATGAGGCCGATGAGCCTGAATTTTGGGAAGAATTTGACCCCGAGCTGAATAATCTGGTCGGCAAGGTGGTGCGCTATCAAATTCTTTATGCCAATGAGGGCGAAGATCGTATTGATGTGATGATTGCCAGCCTGCCGGTCGGTGAATTGGAGCGCTATCGCGCGTTAATGCTCGACGCCAATTTGATTCCGGTCTTTGTCGAGAATGAATTGTTCTCGCTGGTCAACGGCATTTATGCCCGCATGAGCACGGATGAGCGCTTCAAGCCGTTTTTCGTCATTCACTTGTGCCCCGGCAATAATCAGATTATTGCGCATTTTCGGGGCCGCATTTACATGCACAAAATCAATATTTCCGATTTCGACGAAGCCTTATTGATGGAATTGGAACGCATCGATGAGGTGGAGGGCGATTTTTGGGAAGAGGTCGCCATTCGCGTCAGCGAGCAAGTCAAACAGGCGATTGCCTTTTTGGTCGAGACCTATGATGTGCAGACCCCTGACAAAGTGTTTTTGGTCTCCGAATATCGCGAGATTGAGAATTTCTATTATCTGCTCGATAACCGCCTCGGCATGGCGCGGGTGATTATTTATGATGCGATGGATGATGTTGATGTGCCAATTGAACATCAAAAATATGTCGATTTTTTCGCCAATCCGTCGATTTTCACAACTGCCATCGGCTTGGCGACTCAAGGTTTGAATATTGAAGGCCGTGCCCATAATGATTTGCACAGCCGCCTGATTTCCATGAATTTTCTGGAAGATGCGCCGCGCATTAAACGCAATCGGCAATTGGCGGCGGTCAATCGCATTTTGTCGCTGGCCATTATGGCAGTGATTTTATTCTCCGGCACGGTGCTGGGTGTCAATACGGTGCCGGCCTATTTGCAAACGCGCGAAGCCTCGGCACAATATAGCGCGGCCGAAGGCGCGGCGCGCGCCGAGGCGCTGCGGCGCGACATTAATGAAAAGAAAATGGCCGAAATAAACGGCATCATTACCGATATTCGCGCCAATGCGGCCAATCGCGGCTATGGTATGTTTTTGACGCAATTACCGAGTCTCTTGCCGGTCGGGGCCGAATTGCAAAGGCTCGAAATTGACGAAAAACAGGGCGTCATTATGTCGGGTCTGGCGCTTGAAAACGCCGCCATTAATGAACTCAAAAGCAATTTGCGCAGCGCCAAAATATTGCGCCGCGACCCTAAAGTGGAAACCGAAAAAGACGGCGACTATTGGCGTTTCTCCATGACATTGGCCTTATCGAGGATGCAGTGATGAGCGACATGCCCCTGTCCAATCTCAAGGCCGAAAAAACATTATCGCCGCAAGCGCGCAAATTACTTGCCGAATTATCGCTTGACGGTGCCCTATCAGCCGGTGAACCCGATGAGGAAATTGACATAAACGCGCTGACTTACGCGGTCCATGGCGGTGAGGCACCGGTCGATACGCCGGTCTTGCTTACCCCGCATGACGACCGCAAGGCTGCGGCTTTCGCCGATTTGCTGGGCCATATTGATGATGGCGGCGATATGATGCTGGTCGATGAAAAAGCCGCTTTGGCAGTGGCTGAGAAATATCGAAGCGAAAAACAAGCGGCGCATATTGCTTTTGACGAGAATGATTTGCTCGATGAATTTGCCGTCCATGAGGACGATGCGCCGCCGCCGCTTGATAGCGCGCTGGATGAGGCACCGACGGCGCTCACAGATGCGGAAATCGACGCGGTTCTGGGCGATGACCCATTTGGCGATGAGAGCGATGGCGAGGGTCAGAAAGCACCTAGCTTTGCAGGCCTGATGTCGCGCTTCCGCGCCGGTGCCGGCGGTGTCAAACGAATGATTGGCGTGCGCAATGCGGCCGCCGCCTATAACGCGCAGTCAGGGGCGTCGCTCTTACCTTTTACGATTATTCGCGCCATTGTTTTGGTTCTGGTGGCCGCCGTACCGCCGGCCGTCAATTTGGCCATCATCCAGCCGCAAATTTCCGACAATAGTCGCAAGCTGACACAAATTCGCGGCTTTGAGGCGCAAATGGCGGAAAATAAGAAGGTCGCCGATAAGTTGGCCAAAAGGCTCTCGGCTTTGGAACAAGATGCCAAGCGGCGCATTGACAAGCTCATGCCCAATGTCGAACTGGAGCGCCTGTTCAATAGCTATGTGGCGGCTTTGCAAAAATATGATATCGACCTGCAGGGCTATAATGTTTCGGCCTTAAATGACCGCAAAGTGATTATCGGTAATCGCGTGCAGGAAGCCAGTCTGGTCGAACTTGATTTGGTCGGGCGCTATGATATTTATGTCGATATTCGTAAGATTTTTGTCGACCAGCTGAAAATCGCCACTGTGGTGAAGGAAACCATGATACCGCAAGAAGGCAGCCCGCAATTGCAAATCAAAGCGAGCTTGATGGTGCCGACCAAGCGAGATTATGACGCTGAATTGGATGACCCGGCCAAGCAAACGGCGGGGGCCAAACCATGATATTGCGCTGCGTAAAATGGATGGTGCTGTTGCCGTTTTTCGTAAATGGGGCGTTGGCGCAAGAAGCAGAACCTGCCCCATCGCCCGCGGCTCCTGTCGAAAAACTGGCGGCAGTGCAGGATATGGCAGCGGCTGACCCGCAAGATCCGTTTGTGCGCGGACTGAAAAGGTTGGATGAAAAATTGCGTCTGCAACGCGAAGCCGAAGAATTGGCGCGCCGTGCGTTGGAATTGCAGCGCGAGGCCGAGCGCCGTGCCGAACAAGAGGCGATGGGCATTGAGGCTGAAGATGAAGAGCTGATTGAGGAGGAAGAAATCGTCATTCCGGCGCCGATTTCCGATCCTGATTTTTTCACCGCTTTTGCGGCGCGCAAATATCGCCTGGACGGTCTCGTATTGTCGCGACCGCAAAGCAAGCCGACCATCCATATTCTCGAGGAAGTGCGCAAACCCATAGGCGGCGATTTGTTTTGGTCGGGCCGAGATCGGCGCTGGGTCTATATGCGCCGCAAGGGCGAAACTTTATCCTCCATTGCGCGCAAGTTGGTCATGCAAACAGCCGATATTCTGGCAATGAATAATGCGCTGCGCGAGAGCCAATTGCCTGATCCGATGCGCTTTTATGTCAGCCCGCGTGACAATGGCCCGCTGACCCATATTATTTTGCGCAGCGATACGCTGGAAAAACTGGCCAAAATTTATGACACGGATGTGCCGCGCTTGCGCGTCCGCAATGATTTGGGTGACGATGACAAGCTGGTTTTGGGGCGGCGTTTCCTGATTCGTGAAAAAGCCATTGACGACCGTCTGGCGCGCATGGCCGTGCCCAAGCCGCAAAAAATCGATGACAGTAAATTATCTATGGCGCGCCAGCCCTATGCGCGGCTTGGCCAATTTTCTGATGAGAAAAAAGCGATGCGTGGGGCACGCGAATTTTATGCCAAATATTATGAATTTATGGACAGCGATATTTCGCTGCGCCGCGAGCGCGATGATGCACAAAAAGGCAAAAGCTTTTACAATATGGATATCGGGCCTTTGCGCTCAGAGCGTCATGGCGAGGCCTATTGCGCTTTGTTCCGCAAAGATGAGATGCCGTGCATTGTTGTCTATCGTGTGCCGGGGCCAGAGCGGGCGCGCAATTTCGACAGCCAGGCAATTATCTCTGTCAGCCCTTATGTTTATTTTGACGGCGATGATGAGCTTGATAGCGGGCGCACTGATGTGGCGCGTTTGACCAAGCTGGAATATTTCCTCACTGAAGGGCAAGAGCTTGGTAATGCCGATGGCACGATTGCCAAGATTACCAATGACCGCATCATGTTGACCGATGCCAATGGCTATTTGCTGACCTTGCCACTCAATTATGTGCCGGAAGTCGATCCGGAAGAAAAACGCCGTGCAGCCGAGGCGGCACGCCAAGCCGCCATGCAAAAAGCCGCTGAGGCAGCGAGCGCAGCGGCCGAGGCAGCGGGCAATGTCGATGTCGATGTGCCGGGTCCCGAAGATACGGCATTGGGCCAGCGATTGCAGAACAATGAAGCCAAACGCCGCGAAGGGTCGCAAGGCTTTATCAAAGCATTGGCCGAGAAACCCAAAAAGCTTGACGAGAAATGATGCTTTTCGGCAATAATCAAGCGCAGATTGGGGTGAGGGTTTATGGTTGAGTATACCAAAGATGTGGCAGATCGCGTGTTGCGTATTCTTCGAGCCAGCGGGCAGATTGAAGAAGGCAGAATGACCGAAATCATGGTGCAGGCGGAGTCGCGCTCGGCGCGCGCGCTCAGCCTTATCATGCAAGGGGTCAGCGACCCTTATGATGAGGGCGAGAAATCGCAGCCGCTGGTCGAAGAAGAATTGGTGGTCAATATTTTGTCGCGCGCCTATGCGCTCAGGCGCAAAAACCTCGCTCCCGGCGATGTCTCCGCCGAAGCCTTGACCTCGCTGCCGAAAGATATGATTGAGCGCGAGCATATTTTACCCTTTGCCCGTGAGGGGCGGTTTTTGCGCGTCGCGACGGTCGACCCGACCAAAGCGACCTTGGCCAATCAAATCAAGGCTTTGAGCAATCAGAATGTCGAGTTTTTTCTCATCAAGCCGAGCGAATTCAACGCCTGTATGGGGCATGAAGAAGTGCAAAGCGCTTTGGGACAGAAAAAAGAAGAAGCCAAAGCCGCCGCGCCTGCCCCCGAAGCGGCGCGCCCGCAGCCGCGCAAGCGCTCAAGCTATGATATTGATGACCCCAGCGTGGTGATTAAATTTGTTGATGATATTTTGCATCAATCAGTGATTACCGACACCAGTGACATTCATGTCGAGCCCTATCGTGAGACGGCACGCATACGCTTTCGCATTAATGGTGTGCTGGAAGCGCAAGATCAGTTTTCTGAATTTCTTTTTCACAATTACCTTGCCGTGGTTACGCGCTTCAAAATTCTTGCCGATTGCGATATATCGGAAAAACGCTTGCCGCAAGACGGAGCCATTACCTTTAAGGCACCTGATGGAGAAGATGTCGATACGCGCTTTAATGTGCTGCCCGGCAAAAACGGCGAGCGTATTTGTATCCGCCTGCTGAAAGGCGACCCGTCACTATCGATTGATAAAATCGGCTTTAAGGAAGCGGATTTGCAAAAGCTTATCGATGCCATTACTGCGCCGCAGGGTATGGTGCTGGTAACCGGCCCGACCGGTTCGGGCAAAACGACAACGCTCTATGGCGCGTTGCAATATATTAATGATCCGGGCACCAATATTATGACGGCGGAGGATCCGGTCGAATATTATCTCGAAGGTTTGGGGCAGACGCAGGCCAATGAAAAAATCGGCCTGTCTTTTTCTTCCATATTGCGCGCCTTTTTGCGGCAAGATCCGGAGGTTATTCTGGTCGGCGAGATTCGCGACCAAGAGACGGTTGAGATTGCCGTCAAAGCGGCTTTGACCGGCCATTTGCTCTTATCAACCTTGCATACCAATGACGCGATTGCGACCATATCGCGCCTGCTCAATATGGGCGTACCGAGTTTTATGATTTCCGCCGCTTTGTCGCTTGTTGTGGCGCAGCGTTTGGCGCGCAAAAACTGCCCCGATTGTCTCGTGCCCGACGATACGGCAAACCCTGCCGCGCTGAAATATATCGGTTTCACCGATGAAGAAATTCAAAGCTTCCAGCCGAAAAAGGGCAGCGGTTGCGCGAGCTGCGACGGCAGCGGTTATAAGGGGCGGCAGGGCATTTATGAGGTCTTGCGCGTCACACCTGAGGTCGAAGAGGCGATTTTGAAACAGGCCCAAGCACCGGAAATTTTGGAGGCGGCGCGCGTTGATAATTTCATGACCATGCAAGAAGTCGGACGCGATTATATTCGCGATGGCGTGTTATGTTTGGAAGAGTTTACACGCGTATTGGTAGTCAATTAAGGTGACGTCATGACGTTTTATGTTTATGCCGGGCTGCAGGGTAAGAAAAAAGTAAGAGGCCAGATTGAAGCCAATAGTATGGCGCGCGCGCGATCGGCTTTGCGCCAGCAGCGCATCAAGGTCAAAAAAATCAAAGAGATTAAAGAAAAGAAAAAAAGCGCGCTCGATATTCAAATCACATGGGGCCCGTTCGGGTCGATACCGAGCAAGGAAATCCTCATGTTCACCAAGAAATTATCGACCATGATACGCGCCGGTCTACCGATTTTGGACGGGTTGATCATGGTGGCAGGGCAGACCAAAAACCCCAATATGAAGCGCGTGACGCAACAAATGATTTCCACACTCAATGACGGTAAGCCCCTCTCGGAAGCCTTTAAGGAGCATGACCGGCATTTTGACAATGTTTATCGCAATATGATTGAGGCCGGCGAAGTGTCGGGTATGCTCGATAAATTCATCGATAAGCTGGTGGAAATTCTCGAGAAGCAGCAAAAAATTAAAGCCGGAATCAAATCGGCCATGTTTTATCCGGTGACATTGATTACCGTCTCGGTCGGCATTTCCATTTTCATGCTGACCAATGTGGTACCGACATTCCAAGAAATGTATGCCGGTATGGGCATTGCGTTGCCCGGCCCGACCCAAGCCATTGTCGATGCCAGTAATTGGATTGCCGATATAAATAATGTGCTGGGCGTGTTTGCCGTGGTGTTCGGCATTATTGCCTTTCATAGCCTGATGACCAAATATGTGCGTCCTTATCGCTTTTTATGGCACTTGCTTTTGCTCAAAATGCCCCTGTTTGGCGGCATTATCATGATGGCGGTGGTGGCGCGCTCATCTTTGCTCATGGCCAATCTGTTCGCCGCTGGCGTCAGCGTGCTGGAAACTTTAACCGTGGCGTCAACCGTGACCACCAATGTGCATTTCATGGGGGCGTTTGACCGCGTCAAACGCGATGTCATGACCGGCGCTGAATTGTCATCGCTTTTCGCCAAGGAGAAAGTTTTTCCGATTGAGTTGTCGCAGCTCATCGCAGTCGGCGAGCGCACCGGTAATATGGAAGAAATGCTCAATTCCATCGCCAATTATTATGAAGAAGAATTTGACGCGCTGGTGGAAGGTCTGTCGACGGTAATCGAGCCGGTGATGATTGTTTTTGTCGGCGGTCTTATCGGTATGATGGTGGTGGCTTTGTATCTGCCCATCTTCTCAGCCGGTGATTTGGCCGGCGGTTAAGCTAGCCGATCGGTTCGGTCGGTTCGCCTTCGCCGCACCAATCATCTTCAAATGTTTTTGGCCAGCTGGTGCCGGTATCGGCATCATCGGCAATAATGGCCGGGGCGGGCGCTTTGCGGCGGCACAGCCCCTCGGGCGTTTTGGTCGGGCGGGCAATCATATGCGCGTCCCAAAACCGACAATGGCGGCAATGGACAATCGGCACGGGCGCAACAGGTGGGGCAAAATCGCTATCACTCATAGGCAGAAACTGGGTTATCATGGCGAAAAAAGCAAGTTTGATTATGCAAACAGGCGCATTAAACTATAATGGTGAGTGAATTTTGATGTCGTGGGTTGCTTATGAGTGCTGCTGAAGAAAAGCCGGTCGGGGATATGCCTGACCTTGCCTGTCTGGCCAATGTGGTTGATGCCGTTTTGGTCACGGTGCGCGATAAGAAAGAGCAAGTGCGTCTGGCACTGGCTGCCATGTTGTCGGGCGGTCATTTATTGATTGAAGATGCACCGGGCATGGGCAAGACCAGTCTGGCGCGCGCGCTGGGTCATCATTTGCAGCTTGATTGGTCCCGCCTGCAATGCACCAATGACACGACCCCATCCGATATTGTCGGGGTAAATATTTTTGACCCGAAAAGCGGTGATTTCCAGTTCCGCCAAGGGCCGGTTTTCACCCAACTTTTGCTCGCCGATGAATTGAATCGCGCGCCGTCGAAAAGCCAATCGGCTTTATTGGAGGCCATGGCCGAACGCCAAGTGACGGTAGATGGGGCAAGTTTTGCTTTGCCCGAACCGTTTATCGTCATTGCCACGCAAAACCCGACCGAACAAATCGGTGTATCGCCACTGCCCGAGAGCCAGCTCGACCGTTTTGCCGTTTCTTTCAGTCTCGGCCTGCCATCCGATGCGGTGGAGGGGGATATTCTGCGTGCCGCCATATCGGGGGAAGAAAATTTCGAACAGGGAGAGCCGGTTTTGGCAGGCGGTGATTTTAATGTGCTGCGCCGCCATTGTGCCAAAATCACTTTTGGCGATGCCATTATCGCTTATCTGCAAGCTTTGGCGACGCAATTGCGCGCCGCCAGCCTGCCCAATTTGTCAGTGCGCGCGCTGATACAAATCAAAGGGCTGGCGCAGGCGCACGCCATGATTGAGGGGCGTGATTTTTGTCAGCCTGAAGATGTGCAAGCGGTTTTCGTGCCTGCTCTGCGCCATCGTTTGGGGCCGGTCAGCAGCGCCAATATCGCCCTTTTGCAGGATATTTTGCAGCAAGTGGAAGTGCCGTAAGAGATGGGTCATGGCCGAGCGTGACAGGCAAAACAGACGGCGCCTTTCTTTTTTTGAGCGTTTGACCCGGCGGCTCACCCTGCGGCGACGCAAATGGACAAGCGGGGCGTGGCAAATTCGCCAAAGCCATATTTTCATTCTTCCCAATCGCTATGGGTTTTATGCCGGATTTCTGGTGCTCGCCAGTTTTGCCATGGGCTATAAGGTGCAGAACAATTTCATTCTGCTCGGCGTGATTTTCTTGTTTTTGGTGTTTATGCTGTCGCTTATTGCCAGTGTGCGTAACATTCAGGGCTTGAAGATCAATGTGCAGATCGAGCCTTACTATTACGCCGGTGCCATGCACCATATTCGCCTTTCCTTTCGCAAAGACCAGCCCGCTTTCAACCTCAAACTGAGCGGTCCGATGGGCGATGTGGTGCTTGACTTATCGCATGGCGCGACCAGTCTTTTATTGCCGGTCGGGCAATTGCCCCGCGGCGTGCATGATGTGCCGGCTTTGAAGATTGAAACCTTATTTCCTTTCGGAATTGCCCGCGCTTGGAGTTGGCTGCGCCCGCCGGGCGATTTGGTGATTGCGCCCATGCCCAGTGAGCGCGCCATTGCCGCCTATCCGCGCGGCAATCCGGCGATGGCGCAAAGTGCTGATGAAAAGCGCCAGCAAAATAATTTTGCCGATGAGCTGGGTGATTTACGCGATTATGGCGATAGCGACCCGCCGGCGCGTATTGATTGGAAACGCTATGCGGCGACCCGCGAAACCATGGTGCGTGATCACGGGCTTGACGCACAAGGCGAACTGATTTTGCGTCAGCCCAAGGGTGATTTGGAAAACGGCCTGTCTTATTTATCGGGCGGGCTTTTGGTCGCCGAGCGCATTGGCGCACCGGTGCGCATGGTTTTGCAGGGTAATGATTATCAAATTTACGATAAACCGGCGCGGGAGAAAGCCTATTATGCTTTGGCGCGAACACAATAGGCTATTGTTTTTGCCGGGTACGGCGCAGGCGCAATTAACCGCGCTCTTATTGGCCTCGGCCGCGTCCCCCGTGGCGCTGACCATGGCCTATTTTATCGATATGCGCGCTTTTATTTTATGGTTGCTCATGTGGCCGGTCACGCTGATGCCGCGGCGTTGGTGGCGTACGGTTTTTCTTCTGGCCCTTATCCCGTTCATGCTGGCGGTCTTGGCACAATTGGCGCGCCCGCCGCAAGCGCCCTATTTCATGCTGGTTATTTTGGTCTTATCCGTATGTGAACAGGTCGGCGAAGACGGGCGGCCCGGTGCCTTTAATCTCATCGGCGTCATTTTTCCGGCGCTTTGCGTGATGGTTTTATCGACCAATGTATTTGTTTTTTTGCTGCTTTTGCTGGCAGTGATATTTTATGCTGGGGTTTATACTTTGCGCATTAATGATATGCCGCTTTCAGGCCTGCGCATCCGCCTGTTGCCGATTGTATTGGCTTTGTCGGGCTCACTGTTTTTTGCCATTGCCGCTTTCATTCTCATGCCGCGCATTAACCCCGCTGCCATTCCCGGCCTGGTTGCACCGCAAGCCTCAAGCGGGGTCGGGGAGCGCCTCGATATGGGGCGCTTTTCGGAAGTCATATTAAATGGCGACGATGCATTTCGCGCTTTTGTCGACGCCCCCTTGCCGCAAGAAGATTTATACTGGCGGGTTCATGTTTTGGGGCTGATGGAGGGGGCAAGCTGGCTGCGGGACCCGCGCCGCGACAGTCAAATCGGTGCTTTGCCTTTTGACAAAAGGCTGGGCCGCGTTGACCGGCGATTGCGTTATGGCGTTCGTCATGCACGCCCAGCACCCGATTGGCATCCTGTGCTGGGCGTGGCCTTGGCACCGCGTATTGATGAAAATGCGCGGCTCAATCGGTTTGGCGAATATGTCAAACAAACGCGTCGCAGCGTGCTGAAACAACAAGTGGTGATGCAATCCAGTATCGATAATCCTTATCGCGCCAATGTGCCTCATATGTTGCAAATCACCGGCCAAGCAAGGCTGACTGCGTGGGCACGAGAAAAATATGCCGCCGTTGGTTCGCGCCGCGCCTTTATCGATATGATGCTGGCTCATTTCGCGTCCGGCGATTATCAATATACGCTGCGCCCGCAAGCCTTGACCGGCCCACCGGCCCAGCGTTTGGATAATTTTTTCTTTAATACGAAAAACGGTTATTGCAGCCATTACGCCATGGCTATGGCAACGGCGCTCCGCGCGGCCGGCATTCCGGCCAATGTGATTATCGGTTATCAGGGCGGCGAGTGGAACGGGTTCGGGCAATATTACCGCATCCGCCAATCGGACGCCCACGCTTGGGTGGAAGCGGAAATCGAGCCCGGGCAGTGGCTGCGCCTCGATCCGACTCAATTTGTGCCAAGCGGGGCGAGCCGTTTTCAAAGCCGCCAATTTGCCGCCACAAATATTGAAAACCAGCCCGGCTGGCGCGGCGCTGTGGCACGCAGCTTGCAGCGGGTCGATGCATTTGTGGTGCGCTTGAGCAGCGATATTGTGCTTTATGATGAACAGGCCCGCCGCGAATTATTGTCGGGCACGGTATTGGGTCGGCTGCTCTCATTTATCAGTTTTTGGCTGTTTGCCAGCCTCGCTTTGATTGTGCCACTGTTTTTGTGGCGTTGGTGGGTACGGCGCGATGTGATGGTGCGGCTCGACCGGCAATTTCAAGCCCTAGCTCGAAAAGACGGCTTGCAGCGCGCCTTCCATGAGGGACGCATGGATTTTGCCCGTCGCTGGGCGAAAAAAATGCCGCTTCTGGATGATCATGTGCAGCGCTTTGCCGAGATATTTTGCCGTCTGACTTATGGGCCCCCCATTGCAAAAAGTGATAGGCGTGCGGCGCAAAGCCTGATGAAACAACACTTGCAGCTTATCCGGCGCGCGCGACGGCAAATCGGCATGCGCTAAAAAGCGAAAACCAAATCAAGCCGATTGCGCCCGTCATCATGCCACCAGCGTGCCTCATCGGTGACTTCCTGAATGAGATGCGTGCCCAAGCCGCCATCGCGAACATCATCGAGATTGCGCGGTTTGACTTTCTCCAAATCGATGAGAGGGGCCGTATCGGTAATGCTGACATGTAATTTTTGCTCGGCCATATAGCCGCCGATTTCAATGCGCCCGCTCATATTTTCCGGAAAGGCGTGGCGGATGATATTTTGCGTCGCCTCATCTACTGCAAGGCAAATATTCATGATGATGCCGCGCGCCGGGGTTTCGCTCAAAGCGGCTTCAATCTCTCGCCGCAAGCGGCGCAATTCCGGTATTTCATTGGTGACGGAAATAGTGAACAAAAATTGCTCGCCTGCCAGTGACGGCTCAACAATATTGGTCTGACTAAGGGTGGCCGCCACTTGCTGCGGCGCGCAGCCCAAACCCAAAAGCGTTAAATCATCGGATAAATGGTCGGCTTTTTGGCGCACCACATCTACCGTATGACCGACCTGGTCAGCAATGGAAAACTGCATTTGCTCGGCCAAAATGGTGGCCAGCTTGGTCGCCCCCAGCATGGAACCGTTAATCTCAGCTTCGGTTATGCCGTCGGAATAGCAAAAAAACCGCGCCGCTTCGAGACTGTGATGTTCGACCTCAATATCATGTGGCGCAAAATCCAATATGCCCAATGGCTGAAGGCTGGCTTCAACATAGGAAAAGCCGCCTTTGCGATCGACAATCAGTCCCGGTTCATGGCCCGCATTGCAACATTGCATGGCACCGCTTTCGGGGTCGTATTGGCCGATAATGGCGGTCACGAACATGCCGTTAAAAGCGGTTTCCACCAATTCGCCATTCATCCGCGCCGCCAATTCATTGACGGCGGGCAGGGCGCGGCTCAGCGAGCGAAACAGGCTGTGGGTTTTGGCCATGACCAAAGCGGCATCCGTGCCCTTGCCCGAAACATCGGCCATGCAGAAATAAATCTGCCCGTTGCGCGACACATAATCATATAAATCGCCCGATACGCCTTTCTTCGGCACATTGACGCCGTGAATAAAGTCAAATTCGGCATTGGGAAACAGGCTTTCCTGCACACGCGACGCCATTTGCAAATCGCGTTGGATGGTGTCGGCCTCGACCATGCGCTTGGCCATTTGTGAATTGGCCAGCGCCAAAGCGGCGCTTTTTCCGTAAACCGAAACAAGGGCGGCATCATCGTCGCTGAACAAAGCGCCATCGAGACGGTTGATGAGCTGCAGCGCGCCGAAACGTTTGCCATTGCCCGATACGGGCACGCAAATCATCGACTTGGTTTCAAAGCCGGTTTTGGCATCTACCGCGCCGGTAAAGTCACTGTCTTCGGCGGTGTTGCGCACATAACGCATTTCATCGCTCTGCGTTACCGCGCCGACAATGCCTTGCCGTGACGGCACTTCCAAACCGGTTATGTCGGTCGGGCCGATACAGGCTTCGCACCGTAAAACATCAGCTTCTTCATGCAGCATGAAAAAGCTCGCCGCCTCGGCACCGATCTCTTCGCGAATATAATCAAGCCCCTCATAAAGGGTTTGCGCCATGTCAGAACTGGAGGCAAAGGCCGACATCATGCGGTAAACAATATCGAGTTGTTTATTGGCCTCCGGCATAAGCTCAGCCGAACGTGCCCGGCGTGAAGCCCCCTCCGCCGCCGCTCTGCTCATCATTGTCAGAAGCCGGGGCTTTCGGCGGCGGGCTTGCCGCTTCGGGGGCGGTTTCAGGCGCGGCTTGCGGTGCGGGCGCCTGCGGTTCGCTGGCGGTCACCGGCTCACTTTGCGGCGCGTCGACCATTTCTGCCTTATTGCCGTCGTCTTCGTCCATAGGGTCATCCGACATATCGTCAGTCGGCGCATCGCCGCCCGACATTTCGTTACCGGCCATATCGCCGCTTGCCAGGGCGGCAATCAAATCATCATCTTCCGAGGCCGCGCTCGCCGAATCTTCGCTTAAGGCTGTAGGGGCGACCTCTGATGCCAAAGCGCTGTCGGCTTCGCCGGTTTTGGAAAACACATCGACATCGACCAATTGGGCTGGTCCGGAAACCGCCTTAATGGGCAAAATCTTGTCCAATTTGGCCAATTGCAAGACGCGCATGGCTTCATCGCTCATATTGGAAATGGTGAAATCTATCTGCTTTTGCTTGCAGATTTGCATGGCGATGACCAAAATCGACACACCTGAACTGTCCAAATAGCTGATATTGGCGGCATCAACGGTCAAACTGGTAGCATCTTCGATTTGACTGGTAAGCTGGGTTTTTATCTCCGGGGTGACCTCTAAATCAATATCACCTGCAAGTGTAAGTGTAATATTATCACCACGGTCGCGTCTGAATTGAAAAGCCATACCAAAATCCTTGAATAAACAGGTTTATATTAGGTGTTTTTAGGCGACATAGCATTAAAAAATTTAGCGAAAGCGGTTGCAAAATGCTTGATTTTGAAGTTTATTTATCGCGTTGGGTTTCGCGCTTAGGCGCGTCTGTAAATAGAGGAGAGTTCCCATGAACATTCGCGCAAATAGCGAAAGAGGCTTTAGCCTTATTGAACTTCTGGTTGTTGTTGCGATTATTGGTGTTCTGGCCGCCGTCGGCGTTGTCGGTTACCAAGGTTACATTGACAGCACGAAAAAATCTGTGACTGAGAATAACAGTAAGGCGGTTCATCAGTGGCTGCTTAATGCTAAGACTATTCGCTCTGCTGGCATTGATGTTGATCCAAGCGAGTGCACACAAGCCAATCTGGCTGGTACGACAGACTCTGCTACGGCCGTTGCGCCAGGTGGCTGTTTTGCAGGTCTTGGCTCCGAGGGTCACCCTTTTGAAACATTCAAGAATCCGTATAATCAATCGCGCTCGGGTGACGCTACAATTTTGGCTACATCGAGCACTGCGGAAGTTGTAGACGACACTACCGCTTGTGTTGATCTCCTTGCTGGTGCCGAGGATGGCGATGTTCTGATCCGCGTCAGCGGCACGGTTGCCCATATTGACGTGTATTACTGCTCAAAAGTAGACGGCACTTCTGGTATCCTTAATAAAATGTCAAATACAATTACCAATTTCTAAGTTGTGATTTATTGATTTTGAGAGCGCCGTGTTCGCACGGCGCTCTTTTTTTTGGGGCATGCATATGGCTTTGTCAGCTTTTGCCAAAACACCGCTGTTCTGGAGCATTTTATTGCTTTTTGGCGTCGCGTTTAACCATCACGTGCCGGATTTAGGCGAGACTTATGTGAGCCGCAATTTGTCTGCTTGGACGGCCATGTGTCTGAGCCTCATCCTGTTATGGTGGCGGCCTTTCAAACAAGGCGTCATTGCCTGGTCGCCCCTATGGTTGGCAGGGCTTTTATTACCGGCCATGGGTGGCTTATTTGTGCTCGTCGTCAATATTTTGGGTGGTTTTGAGCATTTTCACATCGGCCATTATTTCTTGCCGATTATTTTACTGACTTTTGCTCTATTTGTGCTTGGCTTGCTGCAATATGGCGATGAGGTGCCGGATTTAAGCCTCATCATTATCGTTATTTTTGTGGCTTTTCTGCCGCAATATCTGGTCTATCTGGCGCTGCAGAACCCGATATTCGATATTTTCGCAGCAGATATTTCCAGCCAAATTTCACCCCTTTTTACCAAGCCCTCTGCCGGTTTCGGGCAATATAATCTGCTCGGCTCTTTCGTGGCGACGCTTTTGATCCTGGCCGCCGCCGCTTTTGTTTTGCAGCCCGTGACGCGCGCGCGGCGCATTATTTTGGCGCTGATACTCATCGCCCTTACCGTCGATTTGCCTTTTGTAAGAAGCAAAACGGCGCTTTTGGGCGTGGTTTTGGCGGCGGCGGCGCTCGCTTTGCATATTATTGTGCGAAAGCCGACCCGTCCGCTTGTTCGGCGATTGGCGCTTGCCATCGGCCTTATTTTTGTGACCTATTTTGGCGTCATTGCCTTGGCCGGTGTTTTCGGTTTTGAGAAAGAATTGGCGTCACGCTCGATTGAAGCCAATCAATCCTCTTTTTCGACGCGGTTTGCCATGTGGGTGATCGGCTTTTGGGGTTTCACGGAAAACCCGATTTTCGGGCACGGGCTGGGCAGCTATTTGACCCTGTATATGGAGCATTACGGGCGCTACGGCGTGGCTGAAGGTTTGACCTTTTATAAATTGGTCACCATCCCGCATAATCTGTTTATCCATATTTTGAGCGAAACCGGCCTGTTCGGTCTTGTGGTCATTACGGGGCCATTTATTTGGCTGGGCGCGCACTTGCTCCGCCAGAACGATAATCGCTGGCTGCTGCTTGCTTTTCTATTGCCGATTTTGCTGCACACGCAAGTGGAATATCCCTATATCGCATCGGGTGCTCATTATTGGCTGTTCGGCCTCGCTTTGGTCTTGGGCCAGATGAATGGCAGAGAAGATTTAAGCTTGCGCCGCTCGGCTTTGCCGCACCGGTTGATGGCGCGTTTTGCCTTTGCAGGCCTCACGGTCTATGCGCTTGCCGGCTCTATCGTCACGGTCATTCTCATCGCCGATATGCGCCGCGCAGCACTTGCTTTTGCGCGCGCCAATCAAATGCCATTGGCACAATTTATCGATTACCGAGCCAATGCGCCGGATTTGCAGCATCCGATTTTTGCCAAAAGACTGAATGCCGTTACCAATTTGCAATTGATTGATAAAATTTTTGCCGAAAAACGCTTTGAACTTTTGCGCCCGCTGGCGCTGCCTTATTTCGAGACGCAGGTTTTGAAAGACTATCCGACGCCGCCGATTTGGGAAAAAGCCATGCAGGTCTATGCGGTGCTGGGGGAAGACGAAAAACTTTTGGCCGTAATCGATAAAATGGCGCTATATGAGCCGGCGCGCGCGGCGCAATTTCGCGTACAATTTGAACTTTACCGACGCGAAAAAGCTACTCATCCTCAATAACGATAAGCCCCTGTTTTTCCAACTCATCGACATATTTTTCCATCGTAATCATGCCGAATTGCGCGCCGGTTTGCATGACGGTGGCAATTTGTGGAATTTTGTCTTCGCGAATGAGGTTTTTCACCGCCGGCACGCAGACCATGACCTCAAATGCGCCGATGCGCCCGCCGCTTTTGCGTTTCAAAAGTTGTTGCGTCATCACCAATTGCAAAGAGGATGCAACCATAGAGCGCGCTTGCGGCTGCTCTTCGGCAGGAAATGCATCAATAATGCGGTTAATGGTTTCCGCCGCTCCTGATGTATGCAGCGTGCCGAAAACCAGATGGCCGGTTTCAGCTGCCGTCAGGGCCAATGAAATGGTTTCATAATCGCGCATCTCGCCGAGCAGCAAAATATCCGGATCTTCGCGCAAAGCGCCCTTCAGGGCGGATGCAAAGCTCACCGTATCGCGCCCGACTTCGCGCTGCGAAATAATCGATCTTATTTCCGAATGGACAAATTCGACAGGGTCTTCAATGGTGATGATATGCTCGGCGCGCTCGCGGTTGATTTTATTGATCATCGAGGCGAGCGAGGTTGATTTACCCGAACCGGTGGGGCCGGTGACCAGCACCAAACCCTTTTTTTCCCCCAAAACCGTATGCACGGCCGGCGGCAGACCGAGCTGATCAATATTCGGCACTTCGGTGACAATGGTACGGCAAATCAAACCCCAGCCATTAAGTGTGTGATAGCCATTGGCACGAAAGCGCGCCCCGTTCACCGTGATGGCAAAATCGACGTCTTTCTTCTCGTCAAATATCTCATAAAGTTCATCGCCCAATTCATGGCGAAACACACCGTCCAACATATCATGGGTAATCGGGCAATCTTGCATGACGTTAATTTCACCATTGACGCGAATGGCCAGCGGACTGCCGGAACGCATATGAAAATCGGAAATGCGATATTCTTTCGGCAATTCGTCGAGATAGCGATAAACCGGATTATCGATGGGGGCGGGTTTTTCGGCTTCGGACATATTCAGCTATGGCTCAACATTATGACTCTACACGACATTAGAATACCTGTTTATACTGGGGCTTCTGAAATTTGGCCAGAGCCTAAGTGCGGCACGGCCCTAACTGTTGCGGGTTGTCGCCATGAGTGATGGCTTTCCATTTTTGATATTTTTGGCGGCGATTGGCGGCTGTCTCGGCAGTTTTGCCAATGTTGCCGCTTTGCGCAGCCTGTCAGGCGAGGATTGGATCAAACAGCCCTCAGCCTGTTTTCATTGCGGTCAGCGCCTCGGTTTTTTCGACAATTTACCGTTTTACGGCTTTCTGCGTCATGGCGGACGCAGCGCCTGTTGCGGGCAAGTGCTGCCGCGGCGCTATCTTTATGTCGAATTGGCCATGGCGGGGCTGGTCGTGCTTGCTTGGCAACAATTGGACAGCATGGTTTTTGCCGTATTTATCCCCTTTATCCTATTGATGGTGATTATTTTCCTGACCGATATGGATGCTTTCATCATCCCCGATTGGGCCTCTTTGGGGGGTGCCGCTTTGGGTTTTGCATTGGCGCTTTTGGGCGCCCCGGGGGTGCCCGCTTTGCCGCACGCGGCGCTTGGCGGTATTGCCGGTTTTCTGCTGATTTACCTGATTAATGCGGCTTATAAATTATGGCGCGGCCATGACGGCATAGGCTTTGGCGATGTCAAATTAATGGCCATGCTGGGCATTTGGTTGGGGCCGGTCAGCCTGCTGCCGATTCTCTTTGCCGCCAGTTTGAGCGGTGCGTTTATCGGTATTGTCGCTATTTTGGCAGCGCGTGGCAAAAAGGCCGATGCGGCACCGGCGCAACTGCCTTTTGGCTGTTTTCTCACCCCCACAGCGCTTTTATGGCTGTTCTTTGCGCCACAATTATTATCGGCAGCGCAATAATCCACCGATTTTGCATCACCTGTTACCGAAACGGCTTTATACTTTGAAAGGCGAAAGAGATTCGTTTTTCAACGAGGGAAAACATGAACAGTTTGCGAACGGAAGATGATTATAAGCGTGCCATTAAGGAGTTGCTGCAGCAGGCTGAAACCAGCTTGGAAAGCGATTTGCAAGCGCGTGACGGTGACCAGAAAGCTGCCATGTCAGATCGCGATATACAGCACTTTATGCGTGGGCTTGATTTGGCCATCACCGAAGAAGCGACCATTGCGCTGCGCGCGGAGTTTTTGCGCTATTCCAGCGTGTTTGACACAAAGCGCTCGCAAGACACCATCAAGCTGGCCGTCGCACAAGTTATCCGTCCGTTGATTGAGGAATGGATCAATCGCTATATGGCAGATATTGCACGCGAGGTGATTACCGAGGCCATCGGCAAAATCACCGAAGTGCGCGCCACAGGTAATTTACGGCGACCGAAATAGGCTGGCCGATGGAGAACGGGTTTTGCGTAAGGTAACGGTTCGTGGGAAATTTATACGCCTCGCCATTGTCGGCGCGCTGTGCGTCAATGTTTATGGCTGCGGCACGAGCACGGGCCGCGATTTGACCATGTCGGGCGCGGTGCAACGTTTTGACGATCGCCGAGCCGCCGTGCGCGCCGAGCAAGCGGTTTTGGAAGGCGTGGAGACCACCCGTGCAACCCAGCTCAAACCCTTGCCGCCGCGCCGCGAGCTTTTGCAAGTGCGTGTGCCGGCGCTGATTGAAGTCGATGAAATTGCCGATGGTGTGGTTGCCGATTCAATCAACGACATGTCAGCAGCGGGCATGGATTTGGCGCTCGGCAATGGCGGCAATGGCCAGCTTTTGTCCGGTAAGCGCTCGCTGGAAAGCCAAATAAAGGCGTTGGATAAGCGCAGCGAAACCGTGCGCCGCCAAAGACGGACGATTCTATCAACCTTCAATACGGAAAAATTATTGCTCGACCAGATGGATATGCGCCATTCAAAGTCACGCGATCTGACCTTGCAGGGTTTTAAAATTGCCAATGAAAAACTCCTACAGGGCTTTATCTCTGATTTGGAGCAGCAATATGCAGAAGCCGAGCCGACGACGATTATCGGCCTGACCGATAATAATGAATTGGGGGCTTTGGCTTTATTCGGGCGCAATGAGCTGGCGCGCAAAGATGAATATGTATCATTGGAAAAAAGCTTTTTATTCGTCGGCAATGATGTCAATACGGGCGTGTCTCTGGGGCGCATGGATGATCTATCCGACGAGGTCGGCTCGCGAACATTGAGTGTCAATTTGGCCGGCTTGCGCCTGCCGACAGCACTGAAATCGCTGGCCCGCTCCATCAATATGCAGGTTTATCTGTCACCCGCCGTCAATGCCGCGCCACAAAAAGTCAGTTTGGATATCTCGCGCGCCGATGCGCTCGATATTTTCGATATTCTTATCGATAATTACGGGCTCATCATGGCCTATGACCGCAAAATGGGTGTGGCGCGTTTTTATACCCGCGCCGAGTTTTCCGAACGTGTCGATGATGCGGTGGCGGCAGCCGAATTGCACAATCGTCGCGCCCGTAATTTACGTAAAATAAGTTCGCTGGAAAATGATACGGCGGCGCTCAGGCAGATTTATCAAAATTACTTCCAACATCCTGATGATGCCGGCCGCGTGCGCTCTTTGACCAATGATGCGATTATTGAAGATGACCATTCACCGGCCGTGGCAAGCGCGATTGTCGCATTTAAGGAAGCGGCTTTGCAAAATGAGCGTGACCTTGACACGCTCGACCTTGAAAATGCGACGGAGCGGCAGGAGCAAGCGGCGAAAACCGAAACCGCACAATTTGACTTGGAAGATATTGACCAGGCTTTGGCCCTGCTGGCCACAGAGCGCGCAAATAAACAAAAATTGCTTGATGATGTGGTGGCGCGTTTGGCTGCCGACAGTGCCAATTCTGCTGTGGCCGGGTTGCAAAATGACACGCCGAATGAGGCGGTCGAGCGCGCGCGCGAGGACACGAGGCAAACGGCTTTTGCTGACATCCCCAATGCTGATGAATTGCGCGGGCGCGTGGTGCGCGACGCCAATTTGAAAACCACCGAGCCGATTTTCACCGAGAAATTTACCATATTTAACAGTGAGGGCGCGGCCAGTTGCGATGGTGGCGGCGGCGACCGCGTCACAGAAATTCAGACCGAATTGACCGGCTATTTTGAACAACTTTATCCAGATGACATGATTGCGGCGGAGAAAGCGGCTGAGGAACGCGCCGAGTCCGAGCGCCTTGCGCGGGAAAACGAGCAGCGCGAAGCTGAAGAACGCGCGCGCAAAGCGGCGGAAGAAGGTCTGCCGGTTTTTGACCCGCTGCAAGAGGCTTTGGTTAGCACCAGCGTCACCGACATTGCCAGCGATTTGGTGCCGACGGATGAAGCAAGCGATGCGCCCGAGACGGCGCTCGGTGATGATGCCATGACTGCGCCCGCTGATGAGGCTGAAGCGGCCCAGCCTGCGCCGGCAGCGGAAACCGCCGCGCCGATTTTCTTAACCGATAGCGCTTTCCGTCGCCCGACCGTCACTGCGGTGGGCGACACTGTCATCATTACCGGCTTCCGTCATGATATTGAGTTGGTCTCGGAATTGATGGAAAGCTTCGACAAGCCCGACAAGCAAGTGCTGGTGGAAGTGTTTATGGTCAATGTTGCCAAAAATTGGCAGCGTCAATTGCAAAGCAAGCTTGAAAACGCAGTGCGCACAGCGGCCAAAACCGACCCGGATATCGGCGCCTTGCCGGATTCGGTTAAAAACCAATTGCCCGGCCTGATTGAAGTGCGCGATGACAGTCTCATTGGCGTCAGAGGGGCGTTGAATTTTGCCAATCGCGCTGCGGCCGCCAATAGTTTCACGCTGAATAATTTCCGCCTCGGTTTGGCGTGGACGATTGATTTCATGGAGACCAATAGTTTGGGACGCAAAGTGTCGAGCCCGACCATTTTGGCGCTTGACGGTTGTCAGGCGCAGATTGAAAAATCGGAAACTCGGTATCTGCCCGTGACCTCCACCTCGGCACCGGTGGTGACACCGGGCGGGCAGACCGTGCCGGGTGAAGTAACCACTACCTATGAACCGCGACAAGCAACATTGAGCCTTAATGTCACGCCGACCATTAATCCGCTCAATGATCATGTGCGCTTGAAAATTACCTTTAATGACGATTTCTTCGTCACAACCGATGCCAATTCAGACAAGATCCAAAGCAAAATCAATACGGAATTTATCGCGGCACCGGGCGATGTGATTGTACTGGCCGGTCTTTATACGGAAGATAATTCAAAGATCCGTAACGGATTGCCGGGGGTCACCGGGCTGCCCATATTGGGGACTTTCTTGGGCACAAGTTCGGACGCCAAAAATTCGCAAGAAATGGTGATATTCTTGGCGCCGGAAGTGATTACGCCAAAAGCCGGTGAAATGCCGGTCAACTCGGCCCGTTTTTATGACATTAATTAGACGCGACGGCGAAAGCGGCTTTTCTTTGGTTGAAGTCATGGTGGCGCTCACGGTCATCACGGCCGGTATTATCGGCACGATTTCAATGGTCAGCGCCAATCGGACGATTATGGAAACCAGTTGGGCGCAGGCGCGCATGGGCATGATTGCCGATGGGGTGATGAATGAATTGGCCGTGCAGTTTCAGCGCGACGGCATATTGCCGGTGACCGCCGATTATGACTTTGACGCCGACCCGAATAATCTGGGGCTGGCCATTTTATTCACCGATAATGGCTATAGCGCCTCGGCCTCCACTTTGTCGATTGCCGCAGGCACCAGCCCGATCAGCTATGCCGCAAATTTGACGCTCGTCAGTCCAAGCGGTCGACGCATGGTGCGGGTGCGCAATTTTTTCCAAAAACTGAAAACGCCGTAAGCGTCAATATCGCCGCAAGCGGTTGAGACTCAAAACATTGCCCGACACATCATAAAGGCCAAAAGCGGCGCGCGTGCCTTTAGCGTCAAAGCCGCAACCATAAAGTCGATAAGTGCTGCCGTCGCGTTTCAGGAAATATCGCCGCGCGCGGTCGCCATTGCTGGCCCGCGCCGAGGCGTAAAAGCCCGTCATATTTGTCTCATGCGCCGCCAAGCATTTATCACGGTCAGAGACGACATCGCTATCGCTGGCCGAACTGGCCGCGGCGGGCCATGTATCATCAAGGGCAAATTGCACCGACAAATCGCCCCAGGCTTGGCTCAGACTGGCTTCGGCATCATCCAGCGCCAAGCGCCGATCGGTTTGGCGGGCTTCGCTCAAAGAAGCAATATTGAGCCGTGTGCCGACCGAACCGGCCAGCACGGATATCAGTACGATAAAGCCGATGGCGAGATAAAGTGCGAAGCCTTCTTCATTTTGTTCGCAACGCTGATGCATCATCCTTCTCACAAAACAGCTCAATAGGCGGTCATGGCAAACATGTTGAAGCGTCGCCGTAATACGGTGCGTGTCGTCTCATCCGTGCCGGGCACGATTTTTTCCAATTCCAATCGCATATCGAGCGAGTAATCGCTGCCATCGGTATCGGAAAAACTCAGCGCGCGGATAATCGGTTCGCTGATATTGACCCAGCCATTTTCATTGGGCGCGACCGTACAGCCGAAATTATTTTCAATGCGTTCCTGCAATCTTTTATCGCGCAGGCGAAACTCTCTTTGCTGGCGGCTGGTCCCGTCAAGGTCATAACAAAATTTTACATGGGTCGAGCTGACGATTTGATAAGCCTTGTTTTGCGGCAAATTCGGATTGGCTTCATTATGCCCGGCCAGGGCTGCCCACGGTTCGACCAGTTCGAATAATTGCTTGCCGCCGACCAATAATTCGGTTTGCGAATTCATCCGCTCGCTTTGTGTGTTGAGATTGGTCATCACCGCCATCAGCGCGGCGGAAATAATGCCGATAATGGCCAATGTCGAGGTCAGCTCAACCAACGAAAATCCACTTTGCTTGCGCATGGTCAAATTCCGGCTATGCCGATTGGGCGGCAAATTCGCGTGCTTTCAGCACATAAACTTCCGGCGCGATAAGACCGGCTTCATAAAGCTCGCGCAAGGCCAGCATATTGCGCTCAATCTCGGCCAGTCGCGCACATTCTGCCGCACTGTCCATAGTGCGAGCATCCGGCGCAGCCATTTCGCCGGGAGCTAATACAGGGTCTTCTTTTTTGTCGCGATGCAACCAAGAAGCACTGAAAAAACGCGATTTGCGCGGCGCCGGCGCTTCGCCGACTTTCGGAATGGTGATCTCGTCAATATCATCCAGCCCATCATCATCAATATCAAATTGATGTGCTGCAGCGTCATCAAGCTGGTCGGGTGGGGTCTCGTCCAGTTCAAATTGCATGGCTTCATTATTGCCTGTCGGCATGGGGTCTTCCATCATGGAAAGCTCAATATCATTTTCGGGCATTGGTGCGCTGCCGGGGGCAGCCACCGCTTCTCCTGATGATGTCGCCTTTTTGCGCATGCGGCGTAATAAAATAACCAGCGCAATCAAAATGACAACGGCAATGGCGGCGCCGATAAAAATCGTGCCGTTTTGCTCAAACATGCGAGCGATGATGCGCATAGTTCGTTCCATGCGCTAAATCTTAATCGAAAAACGCATGATTCTCACGCGAAAATTGGCCGTAACTCAGATTTCCAGGCGCATAAAATCGCGCGTCACAAAGCTGGCGGCCAGCATTTCTCTGGCGCGTGTTTCAATGTCCAAAAGCATATCATCCGTGCGCTCCGGCTCGTGGTGAAAAATACCGAACTTCGCCACTTTGGCGGCGGCGGCAAGGCGCAGTCCTTCCTGCCATGTCGAATGGCCCCAACCGCGCCGTTCGGAAAATTCATCATCATCATAAGTGCAGTCATAAACGGCGAGGTCAACTGCCTGCATGAAGTCAATAAGTGCCTGATTGGGCGCATCGGGCGTGTGTTCGGTATCGGTCGCATAGACGAAATTTTTTTTACCGATTGTGGCTTTCAGCGCATGCGCGCCGCCGGGATGGGGAATGGCCAGCGCGCTGACCGACAAGCTGCCAATATGCAGATTGTCATCGGTCGCATGGTTTATGAATTGTAAATCGGCCTCGAAATCGGCCAGTCCCATCGGAAAGATCGGATCTTTCAAATAGCCGTCCAAAGCATTGCGCAAGCTTTCCGCATCATCGCCAAAACTGTGCAGGCGCACTGTGTTGTCGGCATTAAATAGCGGTTTGAAAAAGGGCAGGCCGCAAATATGGTCGGCATGAAAATGGGAAAAGAAAATATCGATTTCGCGACGCCCTGTTTCGGCCATTTCCGCGCCCAAATGCACCAAACCCGAGCCGGCGTCAAAGGCAATCAAATCATCACCGGCTTGCACGCTGACACAAGACGTATTGCCGCCGAAAATGCGGTGGTTTGGCGTGTTCATCGGCAGCGAGCCGCGGGTTCCCCAAAAAACCAATTTCATCAACGTCCAACCCCTCTTTGCATTGGCCTATTTGCTGAGGGCAATAAAATGCCCGTCCCAATCGGCCGCGGGCGGGTTTGCCCGATAAGCGATTATACGGTCTATCAGCATGGTATAATAGTCGCCAAGTGCCGGATGCGCCTCAGATATGGCGCGGGCTGACTTTTCAGCAACATCCCAATCTTGCGCGCGATAGCTGTGCAACAGCGCCTCATGCGCCTTGACCAACGCCTGATAATCTGCGCTGTCAGCCATTTGCGCGCCCCCCAAAAGCGCAAAAATGCGCTCCGGCAAGGCTTTGCCTTTCAGAGCAATCAAATCCAGTTCAAGAAAAGCGAGCGGAGGCCGCCCGTCGGCAATCGCTGCTTGCGCCGCCTCATATGTCGCTTCGCCGATCAATATGGTTTGCCCGTAATCTTTGGTTTGGCCCTCCAAACGCGCTGCCACATTCACTGTGTCGCCCATTACCGAATAATTGAAGCGCTGGTCAGAGCCGACATTGCCGACCAAAGTCGGGCCGGAATTGAGACCGATGCCGATACGAATTTCTTGCTCAAAGCCGCCGAGAAACGGGTCATGTCGCAGAGTGTCATTGACCTTGACGAGCGCGGCTTGCATATCCAAAGTGGCGCCACAAGCTTCATAGCCGTGCTGCGCCACATTGGTCGGTGCGTTCCAAAACGCCATAATATTGTCGCCAATATATTTATCAATCGTGCCGCTACGGTCTTGAATGACCTGCGACAGGCCGGTGAGGAAAATATTTATGATATGGGTCAGCTTCTCAGGCGCATCGGCAAAGGCTTCGGAAATGCCGGTAAAGCCGCGAATGTCGCAAAATAAAATCGTCAAGTCGCGCGTCTCGCCGCCCAGTTTCAGCTTGTCGGGATCGCTTGCCACTTGTTCGACCATATCCGGGGCGAGGTAGTATTGAAATGCATTGCGCACTTCGCGCCGCTCGCGCGCGGTTTCGAGAAAATGCAAAAAAGCGGCAGTCAGAAAAGTCAGAAAAACCGACAATGTCGGGGTCGCCGGATCAATCAACAGCAAATTGGTGCTGAATTGTTGCCAAGAAAGCGCCACCCCCGCGCCAAATGCGAGTGCGAAAAATACAAGGCTCGGCCCCAATGAAAAACGATAAATCATGAACATCAGTGCCATGCCGATAATCATGGTCGCGAGCGCTTCATAAAGCTGCACCCAAATCGGGCGTTTCAAATATGTGCCGGCAATCATTTGTTGCACGGTTTGGATGTGCACTTCCACACCCGGCATGGCGGGATTGATGGGGGTGGCGCGAATATCCTTCAATCCGGCCGCACTGGCACCGATAAAGGCAATTTTTCCGGCCAGCCGCGTCATGTCAAAACCGGGTTGCAAAATCTCATGGGCTGACACTTTTTCAATATCGTCACTATCGGCAAAATAAAGCCGCATACTGCCATCGGGTTCAATCGGTGCGATGATTTGACCGACTTTCAGACGCGACAGACCGAAGCCCGATGTATAAGCGCCTTCGCCACGCACATCGGAAGCGCGCAAAACGATGGACCCGGCCCCTTGCGCAACCCGCAAGCTTTCAAGCGCGAGGCTTGGATAAATATTGTCACCGGCACGAAACAATAAAGAGGCACGGCGAATAATGCCGTCCTCATCAATGCGTGCATTAATCGAGCCGAGGCCAATGGCGTTGTCGTTCAACACATCGCGGTTTTTAATGGCAAAGCTGCTGCTTGGCAGGCGGCGTGTCGGGTCAAGCTCGCCATTATCGCCCAAGCCTTGCGCGCGCAAGGCAATGCCGGCCTTGGGCACGGGCAGGCTGGCCACTTCATCATTCATCATGGTTGCCATAATCACCGGCGCATCTTCCATGGCGCGGGCCAGCGCATCGTCAGGATTGGTAATTTGTGCCAATATGGCCGCGCGCAAGCTTTGCCAATCTTGGCCCTCTTGCGCCACCCTCAAGCCTTCCCATATCGGTAAAATCTCACTGGGCGCAGTACGGTCGGCTTCGGTGAATAAAACGTCAAAAGCAATGGCAGCGCTGCCATAGGCGGTCATTTTTTCGACCAATGCGGCGAATATGCTGCGCGGCCACGGAAATTGCCCAAGCTTTTCGAGACTGGCTTCGTCAATATCGACAAACACAACCGGACTGTTCTTTTCAAGGCGCGGCTGCCAACGATTATATTGGTCGAACACCAAATTGCGGGTGAATTCGACCGGATAAGGTTGCCATAATTGCAAAGACACAGCGGCCAGCAAAACCGCTAATGGCAAAAGCAATTTTTGCAAACGCATAGCAAGACGTATCAAATGAAACAAATCCACCCCCAAACGCCGTTACCATACCAAAGCGCGCGGCAAATTTCACGCCTCTCTATCGTCAATCTCTGGTCCACGGATTCTTGCCGTCATTCGGGTCAATGCGGCGCGCTGGCGGTTTTTCGGGCCCGCCAATATTTGGCACATGCAAGGGTGCGTCATCGCGGCTAAAGGCGCGGCTGAGCGGTTTTTGGAAAAATTTGACATGTGGGCGTTTGAAAAACGGTATCAGAGCCATGCCCGCCGCCATAGAATAAAGATGCACATCATAGGCGACATTGCCTTGCGGATTGAGAAACCCGCTTAATTGGCCGAACAGCCAAAAGGCGAAAATCAGCACGGCGGGAATATTGAAGGCACGAAAGAAAATGAAAAATCCGACCAGGGTTTTGATATTGGCGCGCGGCCACAATAAAATATAAGCGCCGATCATTGCCGAACAGACTCCGCTCAGCCCGACCAAAGGGGTCGTGCTGTCAGGATTTGACAGGCCATGCCCGATCGTGCCGACGGCGCCGGTAATCAGCGCAAAGACGATGAATTTCGGGCCATGGCCAATCGCATCTTCGACATTATCGGCCAGCAAATACATGACATAAAGATTGCCGAAAATATGCATCAAACCGCCATGGCTTATCATGGTGGTAATGAAAGTGACGAGAACCGGCAGCGGGCTGATGCCATATTCAAAGCTCGGATCATAATCGGCAAAAAGCCGCGCCGGAATAAAGCCATATTCCAATATGGCTTCGGGCGGCTGGCTGATTTGATAGCCGAAATACCACAGCAGGCAAAGCGCCATAATGGCATAGGTCAAAACCGGCTTCCGAAAGCTCGGATTTTCGTCATAAAGAGGCAAGAACCACATGGGTTGAACGTATCGCGCCGCGCTGGGTGACGCAATCAATCAAGCGTAATTTTTGTGCCGCCGACCGAAACAAGAAGCAGCCTGTCCGGTGTCAATAGCTGCGCCGCGCGCTGCACATCGGCAATCGTCACCTGATTGATTTGGCCATTGCGGGTTTTGAAATAGTCAATCGGCCAGCCATTTAATTGCACGCCGATCAGCTGCGACGCGATTTTTGCCCCGCTGTCAAAGCGCAAAGCATAATTGCCGGTGAGATAGGTTTTCGCCGCTTGCAGTCTCTCCGCGCTCAGCGGCTCGGTGGCCATGCGGCGCATTTCGGCGCGTATCACATCCATTGCTTGTTGTGCCGTTTTATTATCGCTGGCCACGGCGCCGTTCCACATGGCGGCGTGTTCGAAATTGGACGTGCCGCTGTAAACGCTATAGGCGAGGCCGCGTCGTTCGCGCACTTGCTCGGTCAGGCGCGAGGAAAACCCGCTGCCGCCCAAAATCGAATTCATCACGAAATCGGCGAAGAAAAGCGGGTGGTCATGGCCCAGCCCATTTTGCGCGAAAACAATACTGGTTTGCGGCCCGGTGGGCTCAATATGACGGCTCAAAGGGCCTTGTCGAATGGCGGTTTTTTCGGTTTTCGGCAAAGTCGTGCGGCGCGGTAATTGCAAAAATATGTCGCGCATGAGGCGGCGCAATTCGGCGCGCCCAATATCGCCGACCACGGCGAGATGAAGATTGTCGCGCGCCATCATTGCTTGATAATGGGCGCGAATGTCAGCGGCATTGATGGCGTTAAGGCTGTCTGCCGTTCCATTGCGGGTCCGGCCATAGGGATGGTCTTGAAAAGCCATGGCCATCAATGTCTCATTGGCAATGCTGCGCGGCGATTGTTGCGCCTGCAATATGGCGGCCATTTGCTCCTGTTTCATGCGCGCCAATGCCTCCGCGTCAAATCGCGGCGCGGTCAGGGCCAGCCGCAATAGCCTGAAACACATATCCCTATATTGGCTGAGACAACGCAGCGTGCCGGTCACATCATCGCGTCCGGCAGAAAAGGATAAGGACATGGCATTATCGGCCATGGCTTTTTGAAAGGCTTGCGCCGACAGCTCCCCGGCTCCTTCATTCATCAACCGCGCCAGCATCATGCTCAACCCCGCTTTGTCGGCAGGGTCGCTCGCCGTGCCGCCGCGCCAAGCCATTTTAATGGTGATGAGGGGCAGGCTGTAATCGCTCACCAACCACGCTTCCATATCGCGCAAGGGCACGGTTTGCACGGGCGGCGCGGCATGAGCGCTGAAGCCGCTGAGCAACACAAACCAAGCGGCGATAATCTTGTGACGCATCACGAGCCGTCCTTCCGAGCATTCACATTTCCGGTCAAATGGCCGGTGATGGAGCGCTCAGCGAGAAGCAGATTCTGCGCCGCTTGGCGCACCTCTTGAGCGCTGACATTTTCAATTTCATCGACCCAGCCCAACACATCATCAGGGCTCAGGCCCAACATGGCGGCGCGGCCGAATATATTGGCCATGCTTTGCTGGCTGTCGCGGGCATAAACCAAATCGGAGACAAGTTGTCTTTTGGCGCGGCGCAATTCTGCCGCGCTCACTTTGTGGTTTTTCAAATTATCGATTTCCGCTTCAATGGCGCGCGCCAAAACATCGAATTCGGTTTCCGCTGTGGGTGTCGCGTAAATGACAAATTCACCATTATCGAGGCGGCTGGAATCGCTATAAGCGCCGGCGCTGACGGCCAGTTTTTTTTCTACAACAAGGCTTTGATAAAGCCGTCCGGTCAGGCCGCCGCTGAGGATTTCCGCCAGCACATCGGCAGCGGCGAATTGCCTTTTGTCGGCGCGTTGATATTGCGGCAGGCGGTAATAACGCCGCCAGCTATTTTGCCTTACGCGGGCATCTGCCATAACTTCTGCCCTTTGATATTCGGCGACCACCAAATCTTGCGCCGCGACGCGTTTATTGCGCGGCGTGCCGCTTGGCTTTAATGGGCCATAATGGCGTTGTGCCAATGCCGTCACTTCGTTCAATGTCACTGCACCGGCGACCACCAAAACGGCATTATCGGGGGCATAATAACGCCGATAAAAGCGCCGTGCATCTTCGGCATTAAGTTGCTCAATTTCCTTGCGCCAGCCAATCACCGGCACTTCATAAGCCGTGCCTCGATGCAGGCGTTTGCGCATTTGTTCAGCCAAAAGCGATGACGGGCGACCATCAACCCGCATGGAGCGCTCTTCCAAAATCACATCGCGTTCAACGGCGACAATATCGGGTTGGATAATGAGCTTTTGCATGCGCTCAGCTTCCATTTGCATCATTTGCCCCAATTTGTCTTTGGCAATGCGCTGGAAATAGGCGGTGTAATCATAAGACGTGAAGGCATTATCTTGCCCGCCCAGCCGCGCCACGGTTTTTGAAAATTCACCTGACGGTATGTTTTCCGTGCCGCGAAACATGAGATGTTCGAAAAAATGCGCAATGCCCGATTTGCCCTTCGGCTCATCGGCCGAGCCGACGCGATACCAAAGCATATGGGTCACCACATCGGCGCGGAAATCGGGAATGACGATAATATCGAGACCGTTATCGAGCCTCGATGTTTCAATCCGAGGTCCGTCTGACGCGCGACCGCATGCGGCCAGTGCAAAAACGACAAACAGAATGGCGATTTTATTTTTGACACTCATGGCGCTTGCCCGATGCGCGCCCGATTTATTCAGCGGCGGCTGCGGCTTGGTCGACCACCAAAACCTCAATCACGGCAGCTTCTTCACTGGCTTTGCCCGTGCGTTCGTTTTCCAGCGTATCGCGCACACCATCGCCAAACACGCCGCCGCGCGCGGCCTTTTCCAGCAAGCGTTGTTCAACCGCGTCGGGTTGCGTTTCACTTTGCGGTGCGCGCAGGACAATAAGCCGCGCCAAATCTGCGCCTTGTTTGGCCGCCGGTTTGGATTGATTTTTCAAGGGCGGTCGCAAGTTAAACTCCGGCGGCAAGATAAGCGGGGCGCGACGCACCACATTAAATTCATCCGGCGGATTTTTATTATAGCCGAGCCCGCAGCCGACCAGCAAAGGCGGCAGCACAGCAAGCAAGCTCAGTCGTAAAATCAAAGGTTTCATGGCCATTGGTATAACCGATATCAAGAGGCGCGGAAAGCGTCATATATGAGAATAATCACCGCAAAGCTAATCCATATATCGGCAAGATTGAAGACATACCAATAATAACCCGCCGCGTGCAGGGAAATGAAATCAACCACCGCGCCGTGCCACAGCCGGTCGATGAGATTGCCTAGCGCGCCACCGCAAATCAACGCATAGGCAACGGACAGGCGAAAATGTTCGGCGCCGCGCATCAGATAGGTGAAGAAACCGATCGCGGCCAGCGCAATGCCAATCAAAAAAATGCGCCCTGCCGTGCCACCTTCGGCAAACAGGCCATAGCTGATGCCGTAATTCCAAATCAGGGTGAAATCGAGAAACGGCAAAATATGGCGCGTCTCATGAGTGGCAAAACCGGCCCAAAAAACAATGGCGATTTTGCTCAACTGGTCGAGTGCGGCGAGGCCGAGCGCGAGCACCAAAGCTTGCTTTAAGGGCAGGGGCTTAGCGCGCATCATATTCGGCGACCGCTGCGGCATCGCGCGGCGTCAAATCGGGATAGCCCTCAACCGAGCCGACTTCGGGCAATATTTTCCATGAGCGCTGGCATTTTTTGCCTTCGGCCATTTTCGGCACAACAGCGACACCCGCCACTTCTTCAAGTGTGAAGGCGTCTGACGGCGCGGCATTATCGGTCAGTTCAATTTGCGAGGTGATGCAAATATCGGCCATATTTTGCCCGTCCAGAGCACGCATCAACTCAGCATCACCAATATGCACCACCGGCGCAGCCTCTAGGCTGGAACCGATGCGCTTTTCGCGCCGTTCAATTTCAAGCGCGCCGGTGACGACGCGGCGCACTTTGCGGATATTGTCCCATTTGGCGGCCAGCGCATCATCTTGCCACGCCGCATCCATATTGACGAATTGCTGCAAATGCACGCTGTCATCGGAGACACCAAAGCGCGATTGCCAAACTTCTTCTGTAGTGAAACACAAAACCGGCGCGAACCAACGGGTCAGGCAATGAAAAGCAATATCCATCACCGTGCGGCAGGCGCGCCGCTCAAGGCTTGACGCGGCATCGCAATAAAGCGTGTCTTTGCGAATGTCGAAATAAAAGGCCGATAAATCGACGGTCATGAAATTGAACAATGACTGATAGATTTTGCGGAAATCGAAATGCCCATAATTATCGCGCACCAGCGCGTCCAATTCGGCCAGACGGTCCAGCATATAGCGTTCCAATTCGGGCATATCGGCATAAGCGACTTTCTCGCCATCCTCAAAATCGGCCAGATTGCCCAATAAAAAGCGGAAGCTATTGCGGATTTTGCGATAGGCATCGGTATTGGCTTTGATGATTTCCGGCCCGATGCGCTGGTCTTCCGAATAATCGCATGACATGGTCCATAGGCGGATAATCTCTGCGCCCGATTGCTGAATGACTTTTAACGGGTCGACCGCATTGCCGAGCGATTTTGACATTTTTTTGCCTTGCTCGGTCATGGTCATGCCATGGGTGATGACGTTTTTATAGGGCGCTGCCCCGCGCGTCGCGCAGGCTTCCAAAAGCGATGAGTGAAACCAGCCGCGATGCTGGTCAGAGCCTTCCAAATACACATCGGCGGGCCATGCCAAATCATCGCGTGCTTCCATCACGAATGCATGGGTGACGCCGCTATCGAACCAAACATCGAGAATATCGCTGACTTGTTCGTAATCCTCGGCTTTATGGTCAGCGCCGAGAAAATCTTGCGGGTCGGTATCAAACCACGCATCCGCGCCATTGGCTTTTACCGCGTCAACAATGCGCGCATTCACCGCCTCGTCGCGTAGCGGTTCACCGGTATTTTTATCAACAAAAATCGTCAGCGGCACGCCCCAAGCGCGTTGGCGCGAGACCACCCAATCGGGGCGGTTTTCAATCATCGAGAAAATCCGATTGCGACCGCTTGGCGGATACCAATTGACCTTGTCGATTTCTTTCAGCGCCGTTTCGCGCAAGCCGTTTGTCTCCATGGAGATGAACCATTGCGGCGTGTTGCGGAAGATAAGCGGCGCTTTCGAACGCCAGCTATGGGGATATTGATGCCGCAATTTACCCTTGGCGAGCAGGCGCTCGGCCTCGACCAGCGCGCCGATAACCGCGCCATTGGCGTCGCCGTCTTTACCCTTATCGTCAAGCACGCGCTTACCGGCAAATATCGGCACGCTGTCGAGATAAACCCCGCCCTCATCGATGGTGAACGGCACTTCAATATTGTTCTTAAGGCCCAGTTCAAAGTCATCTTGGCCGTGGCCCGGCGCGATATGCACCAGCCCCGTGCCGGTCTCATCGGTGACGAAATCACCGGCCAGCACCGGCACGTCAAAATCATAGCCTTGGCCGTGGAGCGGGTGATGGCAGGTCAGTTCGCCCGGATTGATATCGCCAAGGCGTTCGTAATCTTCAATTTGCGCCGCATTCATCACTTGCGCTGCGAGATTGTCACATAAAACGAGCTGCTCGCCATTGGCGGCATAAAGCCCGTAAGTCAGACCGGATGAATAGGCCATGGCGCGATTGCCGGGAATGGTCCACGGCGTTGTCGTCCAAATGACGGCAAAGGTCTTGTCCATGCCTTGCACCGGAAATTTGACGAATATGGTCGGCGAGACATGCTCTTCATATTCCACTTCGGCTTCGGCGAGGGCGGTTTTTTCAACCACTGACCACATGACCGGCTTGGAGCCGCGATAGAGCGAGCCGTCCATAATGAATTTCTGAAACTCGGCAACAATCACCGCTTCGGCTTCATAGGCCATGGTGGTGTAGGGGTTTTGCCAATCGCCGAGCACGCCGAGGCGCTGAAATTGCTCCGATTGCACACCGACCCATTGTTCGGCAAAGGCGCGGCATTGGGCGCGGAACTCATTGGCCGGCACCTGGTCCTTATCTTGGCCCTTATTGCGATATTGTTCTTCAATCTTCCATTCAATCGGCAGACCGTGGCAATCCCAGCCCGGCACATAAACCGCATCGCGCCCCATCATTTGATGGGCGCGGACAATCACGTCTTTCAAGATTTTATTGAGCGCATGACCGATATGAATATCGCCATTGGCATAGGGCGGGCCGTCATGCAGCACGAATTTTTCGCGGCCTTTGGCATCGGCGCGCAGCTTGTCATACAGGCCGATTTTCGTCCAATGGGCGAGTATATCGGGCTCGCGCTTGGGCAAACCGGCTTTCATCGGAAATTCGGTTTGCGGCAGGTTCAGCGTTTCGCGCCAATCGCGGGTCTGTGTTTCGTCACTCATGCTCGTTTCCATGTCAGGCCTTGTAGCAATAGAGGCTTTAGCTGCCAAGCATTTCGCGCGCTTTATTGCTGTCTTTGGCGATTTGCGTTTTCAGCGCGTCGAGGCCGTCAAATTTCTTCTCGGGGCGAATAAAGTGCAAAAGTGAGACGCGCAAATTGGCGCCGTATAAATCGCCGTCAAAATCGAAAAAATGGCTTTCCAATCTTGGCTTGTCCGTGCCGACGGTCGGGCGCAGGCCAAGATTGGCGACGCCGCGTAATTCTTGTCCGGCAAAATCCCCGTCCAAAATGTCAGCGCGCACCGCATAAACGCCGAATTTCGGCAGCACATAATCATCCAGCGGCATATTGGCGGTGGCAAAGCCGATGGTATGGCCGCGCCGGTCGCCGGTTTGCACTTCTGCCTCAATGGCGAAAGCATGGCCCATTAAAGCCGCCGCTTTTTCCGGTTCGCCGTCGCGCAGAAAATTGCGAATGGCTGAGGATGAAAAAGGGCTGGTGCTGTCGGGTTGCAAAACCGCTTCCGTGGCAAAGGTTTCGAACCCCATTTCACCGCCGACATCGCGCAGCATGGCAAAATTGCCCTTGCGGCCCTTGCCGAAACAAAAATCATAGCCGACGCAAACAGCGCTGACATTGAGCTTGCCGACCAGAATATCGGTGATGAAATCTTCCGCTTCGCACGCTGCCATCGCCGCATCAAACGGCAAGGCAAGGGTGAAGTCGACCCCCAAATCGGCCAGCAATGCGGCGCGGGTAACGAGTCGGGTGAGGCGAAAGGGTGGCGCATCGGGGGCGAAAAATTGCTGCGGATGGGGGTCGAACAACATCACCCCCAAAGGGGCATTTTTGGCCTCGGCCAGCGTGCGCGCATCATTGATCACTTGTTGGTGCCCCAAATGCACGCCGTCAAAATTGCCGATTGCCAAAACCGCGCCCTGCGCCGTTTCGGGCAATTCGCTGAGACTGCGATAAAGAGTAGGGTTGGTGATACTCATGGGCGTAATTTAGGGCGCGCCGCCTTACCAGACAAGATGGCGCATGGCATAGCGCGCTTGCGTATTTTCTTCGGCCAAAATGGCGGCAATGGCTTCCGGCGTATCA